>CAMBRL010000062.1 GCA_945870105.1 Chitinophaga pinensis | reverse complement strand
GGATTAACCGTAACTGTTTTTGATGCCGAACCGGTGCAACCGCTTTGGGTAGAAAATAAGTTGTAGGTTGTTGCTCCTAAAGAGCCCGGTGTTACTGTAATAGTTTGTGTTGTTGCTCCGGTTGACCATACGTTACCTGTTGCAAAATTAGAAGTAAGTGTAATGCTTTGGCCTAAACAAATAGTAGCAGGGTTAGGGTTAGAGGTAATAGTAACGGTAGGCAGATTTGTTACTGTTACTGTAACCGTGCGTGTATTTGAACAACCATTAAGATCCGTTCCGGTAATGGTATAAGTAGTTGTTGTGGTTGGTTGTGCAGTTACGGTTGCGCCTGTTGTAGAAAGCAATCCTGTAGCGGGCGACCATGAATAGCTGTTAGCGCCAGATGCAGTAATCTGAACAGATGAACCATTACAGATAGTAGGTGCAGATGGTGAAGCAGTTACAGTGGGCAGGTTATTTACCGTTACTGTTTTACTAGTGCTGTTAACACAACCGTTTACATCTGTTCCTGTAATTGTGTAGGTCTGTGTTGATGTTGGGCTTGCTGTTACGGTTGCACCTGTTGTAGCGCTCAATCCTGTTGAAGGCGACCATGCATAAGTGCTTGCTCCGCTGGCAGTAAGTGCAATGGATGAACCATTGCAAATTGCTGTTGTAAACGGATTAACGGTAATAGTTGGCAAACCATTTACTACAACTGTTGTAACTGCCGATGCAGTTGGACAGTTGTTGGTATTGGTAACAATAACTGTATAATTTCCGGCTGCTGTAACGGTATAAAGTGCAGATGTAGCAAGTGGAATATTTGACCCGTTCAGTTGCCATTGGAACCCCTGAAATCCACCGGCACCCGGAGTTGATGTTGCTGCAGATAATAAGGTGCTTCCGCCTGCGCAGAAAGATGCTGTTCCTGTAATAATTGCTGTAGGTGCTGCAAGGGTTGTAATAGTAACCTGGTCAGAGGCGAGGCAACCGCGGCTGTCGCGCACAAATCCGGTGTAGGTTCCTATCGGCAGACCGGTAAACACATTATTGGTTCCGAATAGTAAACCATTGTTGGCATAGTTATAAGGTGAAACACCGCCAGAAGCATTAACAGTATAACCACCGTTCTGAAGCCCGGGGCATGATACATTAACCGGGCTGCTGATGGTTGCTGAAACTGTATAGGAATTACTAATTGTAACAGTTAATGAGTTTGTGCAGTCTTCAGCGTCTTTAACAGTAACAGTATAACTGCCGGCTGCAAGGTTGGTGAATGCTCCTCCGGGTTGAAAAGGGCCTCCATTAAGTGAATATTGATAAGCTAGTGTTCCACCTGAACCTGCTACCGTTAAGGCTCCGTCAAACACACCGTTGCAACTTGCATCGGTGCTTGAAGATAAGCTGATATTGAGTTGTGTAGGTTGTGTGAGTGTAACAGAAACTACGTTGGTATTTCGGCAGCCATTGGCATCCTGAACCACCAGTGTGTTGTAGGTGCCTGCTGCAAGTCCTGTAAATGCTCCGTTATTGGGTCCCTGAAAACTTGAACCGCCTGTAATAGAATAAATGTAGGGAGCAGTTGTTCCCGGAGGAGATACTGATAAATTAATTACTCCGTCATTAGAGTTAAGGCAGGAGAGATTGGTATGTGTTTCCTGAATTACAGGCAGTGGATTTACGGTTACTGTTGCTGAACCGCTGACAGAGGTTGTGCAAGAAGGGGCTGTTTGATATACAACAGTTGAAAGAGCATAGGTAAATGTGCCTACTGTTCCAGTTGGTGCTGTAATCGTTGCACTTGAGTTGCCATTAATGTTGATGTTAACGGGGTTTCCGTTAAGGGTGTAGGTAACTGTTTCGGGTAGAGTATTGGGGTTGGTGATGGTGATGGTTGGTGCAGTGCCTCCCTGGCAAACGGCTGTTGTTCCTGCAATGCTTGCTGCGGGTGTTGGGCGTACGGTTACGGTTGCTGTTCCTGAGATTAAATTGGAACAACCGGGTGTGCCGTCCTGGTAGGCTACACTTACAAGGTTATATGCAAATGTTCCGGGTGTTGCGGTTGATACCGAAACTGTTGCCGTAGATGCGGCAGGTACATTTATAGTTGGGCTGCCTGCTCCGTTAATATTATAGGTAATGGTTACAGGTAGAGTAAGGTTGGAATTTGTAAATGTAATAGTGGGCGCTGTTCCGTTTTGACAAACGGTAACTGTTCCGCTGATGGTTGCAGTAAGTGTGGGGCGAACAACTACTGTGGCTGTTCCGGAAATGGTGTTGGGGCAGTTAGGTGCATTCTGGTATTGTACGCTTACTAAGTTGTAGGCATAACTCCCGGCTGTGGTTGTTGGCACTGCCACTGTTGCTGTTGCATTAGCGTTAACGCCTGCTGTAAAACTTCCTGCGCCATTAATGTTGTAGGTAACTGTTACCGGTAATGATTGCGGATTTGTAAAGGTTATGTTTGGCTGTGTTCCATTCTGGCAAACAGTAGTATTTCCTGTAATGCTTGCCGTTGGGATTGGGCGCACGGTTACGGTTACCTGTGCGCAGCTTGTAGTATTACAGGTTCCTTCGCCACGTACAAAATAGGTGGTGGTTGAGGCAGGAGTTACACCAATGGATGGCCCTGTTCCTAAAAATGATCCGCCACAACTTGCTGTGTACCATTTCCAGCTGGCACCTGTTCCCAATGAACCGGCTGTTACGTTTAAAGTTGTTGATTGTCCGGCACAAATGGTGGGGTCAACTGCTGATGCTGAAGGGTTTGTTGAGCTTGATTGCCCTGTAACATCTACCGAGGTGCAGGCGGTGGTGTTGCAGGTTCCCTGTGCTCTTACAAAGTAGGTTGTTGGGCTGGTTGGGTTTACATTTATGGATTGGCCTGAAGCTACAAAACTGCCTCCGCAACTGCTGGTATACCAGTTATAGCTGGCTCCTGTGCCTAATGAGCCTCCAAAAACCTGAAGGTTGGTTGGGTTAATGCTTCCGCATACTGTTGAGGGGGATGCAGTGGCGCTGGTAGGTGCGGTTGAATTAGTGTTTACTGTAACAGTAACACTTGCGCAACTGGTGGGTCCGCACGTACCATCTGCTCTTACAAAATAGGTGGTAGTAACACTAGGGCTTTGGGTAATATTTTCTCCGTTACCTAAAAATGTTCCTCCACAGCTTCCGGAGTACCAATACCATTGCGCTCCTGAGCCGAGCGCGCCTCCGCTACGGCTTAAATTTACTGATGCTCCCTGGCAAATGGTGTTTGCTGGTGCATTGGTTGTTATTGAAGTTGGAGCTGTTGAAACTGCATTTACAACAACAGTTTTGTTGGTGGTGCAATTGCCTATGGAGTGGGTAATAGTATAGGTGCTTGCTGCTGCCGGTGCAGTCCAGGTGGTGCTGGTTCCTGAAGTAGTTGACAGTGAACCGCCATTGGCGCTCCACGTTCCGCCATTTTGGTCTGATGTAAAGGTTTGCTGTGCGCCTGAACAAACAGGAGTGGTAGCTGCGGATATAGTTGGTGAGTTTTGTCGTACTTTTAACAAAGCCGACAACCCGGCTTGGTGTCCAAGGCAATTCCATTTGTTTACCATTACTTTAACGGTTCCAGAAAAGGTAGATGTCCATGTAGTGGATGCAGGACCGAAACTTATATTACAATCGCTTCCAGAATCATCGTTATAAAATACCTGTGCGTTGGTTCCTGAGTTATATCCTGTTATTTGTGAATCGTATAATGCGCCTGAAGATGTTCCGCAGGTGCTTACTGTATAACTTGCGCCATTAACGCAAGTGAATGTAACATAGGTATTACTTCCTGCTGAAACTTCGCTTGAAAATGAACCGCAGGGAGGCGAACCTACTCCTCCAGCTGAAAATCCTGAAAGCCCGCATTGTGCAATTGCATCGGGTATAGTGAAAAGGCTGATGAATAATACGGCTGCCGGTAAAAGTATTCGGGTAAAAATCTTCATGCTATAATTTTTTTTGAGAAGCCAAATGTAAATTTTTTTTTACTCCTGCAAAATGTTGAGAGCTCTATGTTTGCTCAGAAAATATGCGCCCCCGTAAATTATTAATATTTTAGCCGCCCTGAATACAAAATAGAGCATGGAAATCCCCAAAACATACGACCCCCGCGCAGTAGAAAACAAGTGGTATGCCCACTGGCTGAAACATAAGTTTTTCAAATCAACCCCCGATGAGCGCGAGCCTTACACCATTGTAATACCTCCGCCAAACGTAACGGGCGTGTTGCACATGGGGCACATGCTTAACAATACCATACAGGATGTGCTTATCCGCAGGGCGCGGCTGCAAGGCAAAAACGCCTGCTGGGTGCCCGGCACAGACCATGCATCCATTGCCACCGAAGCAAAAGTGGTGGCCATGCTCAAAGAAAAAGGCATCAGCAAAACAGATTTAACCCGCGAAGAATTTTTGAAATACGCCTGGGAATGGAAAGAAAAATATGGTGGAATAATTCTCAAGCAATTAGAAAAATTAGGAGCATCGTGTGACTGGGACAGAACAAGTTTCACGATGGATGAGCCATTGAGCGAAGCCGTAATAGATGTATTCATTGACCTCTATAATAAAGGACAAATTTATCGCGGAGTGCGTATGGTGAACTGGGACCCGCAGGGATTGACTGCAGTTTCGGACGAGGAAGTAATTCACAAAGAAGTAAACTCTAAGCTATATTATGTTCGCTACAAAATTGAAGGCAGCGCGGACGAATGGATAACAATCGCAACTACAAGACCCGAAACTATTTTAGGTGATACTGCCGTTTGCGTTCACCCTGATGATGAACGCTACAAACACCTGAAAGGTAAGCGTTTCATTATCCCGATGGTGAACCGCAGTGTGCCCGTTATTTTTGACGAATACATTACTATGGAATTCGGAACAGGTGCGCTGAAAGTTACACCTGCACATGACATCAATGACTATAACCTTGGCGTAAAACACAACCTTGAAATAATTGATACCATTGCTGCTGACGGCAAAATGAGTGCGGCTGCAAAATTCTATATCGGTGAAGACCGCTTTACTGTTCGCAAAAAAATTGCGAAAGATTTAGAAGAGCTCGGACACATTGTTAAAGTGGAAGACATAAAAAACAAAGTGGGTTACAGTGAACGGACAAGTGCTGTTATAGAACCCAAACTCTCCATGCAATGGTTCCTGAAAATGGACACCGTTTCAAAACCCGCGTTGGAAAATGTAGTTAACGGAGAAATAAAACTCATCCCCGAAAAATTCATCAACACCTACAAACACTGGATGGAGAATGTGCACGACTGGTGCATATCACGTCAATTGTGGTGGGGGCAGCGCATTCCTGCGTGGTATGACGAGAAAGGAAAAACAGTTGTCTGCAAAACCAGAGAAGAAGCAATTGAGAAATTAGGTACACTGGATGTAAGGCAGGACGAAGATGTGTTGGATACATGGTTCTCATCATGGCTCTGGCCCATTTCCGTTTTTGATCCGAAAGTTTTTGGTGCCGATAAAAACTACAAAGGCAATGCCGACATCAACTACTATTATCCAACCAACGATTTAGTAACTGCTCCTGAGATTTTATTTTTCTGGGTAGCACGGATGATCATTGCTGGCTATGAATACAAGCAGGCAAAACCGTTTACCAATGTGTACCTCACGGGAATTGTGCGCGACAAGCAGGGAAGGAAGATGAGCAAATCCCTCGGTAACTCACCCGACCCGATTGACCTAATCGAAAAATACGGAGCCGATGGTGTTCGCGTGGGCATGTTGTTGTGCTCCCCTGCCGGAAACGATTTGCCTTTTGACGAAAGCTATTGCGAGCAGGGACGGAATTTTTCCAATAAAATATGGAATGCATTCCGTTTGGTGAAAATGTGGGACGTTGATGAACAAATGCTTCAGAGCGAAGGGGACAAAATTTCAGTGTTGTGGTTTAATTCAAAATTAAGTGTTGAACTGGGAAACATAAACGACTTATATTCAAAATACAGGATTTCAGAGGCTTTAATGGCTACTTATAAATTAGTGTGGGATGATTTCTGCGCCTGGTATCTTGAAATGATAAAACCAAGATTTATCGATGGGGTTTCTAATCCCATTGATAAGGAAACTTACAATGCTACGCTTTATTTTTTTGAAGAATTACTAAAAATACTTCATCCATTTATGCCATTCATTACAGAAGAGTTATGGCATTTGATTAGTGAGAGAAAAGAAAAAGAATGCATCATAGTTGGAAATTGGCCTTCTGTTAAAGAAGTAGATGCTCAATTAATTTCTAAAGTTGAGATTATGAAAGAAATTATTATCTCTTTTAGGGCATTACGTAATCAAAAAAATATAAGTCCAAAAGTAATTCTCGATTTATATACCCCCGATCCGTCACCTATCACCTTAAATATTAGCAGCATCATAAAAAAATTCTGTCATTCTAATATCATTTTCAGTAAAGACTTTGAGCTAAATCCTATGAAAAACAATGTATTTTCTTTCATTGTGCATGGGTTTAAATTTCATATGTCTTCGCCAAAACCACTTAATGTAGAATCTGAAATAGACCGCTTGAAAAAAGAATTAGACTATAATATTGGTTTCTTGAAAGACGTTAAGAAAAAACTGGCAAATGAGAAATTTGTAAAAAATGCAAAACCTGAATTAGTAGAATTGGAAAAGAAAAAGCAATCAGATGCAGAAGCAAAAATTAAGGCAATGGAAGAGCAATTAGATGCCTTAAAAAATTAAAAATAAAACTTGTTATAATGTGCGAACAGCTCTAACAGACATCTTAGCTTCATGATTGTTTGTTTCCTCTTTATCAAGATAGAAATTATGTATCCAGGAGTAACCATAATCCCATCTTATGGTTGAACTCCAATACATTTGACTTTCAAAACCTCCAATCTTATCTTTATTTTTACATAAAAAACTTAATTCTTCTTTGGTTGGTAATCTCCATCCGTCACCCAACCCTTCACACAAAACGCGTGCCGCCCCAAAATGCATTCGATAAGGAAAATCGTATTGGGCGATTTCTAAATTTCCGCTTTTAACTGTTTTTCCCGGAAGTATCGGTTTCAAAAGTAGAATATTGCTTTTTGTAATATCCCGAACCGCACGCACTGACAGTTCCCAAGCTATATCGCTATTATATTGATGACCGGTTTGAAAGTTTTGACTCCATGCTCTATATTTAATGTCCTGTGTCGAACTCCAATAGTCTTTTCGCTTTAAACCATAAATTTTATGATAATTTATATTTAATATATTCAATTCATCTTTTGTTGGTAATCTCCACCCCCCACCTAAAAAGGTGCACGCTAGCACTGCTTCATTCCATTTCATACTTACGATGAAATCTAAATATGCAATTTCTAAATTTTCGATTATCATTTGTTTTTCCACTTAGTTAAATATATACAAAGGTTCTTTTAGAATCAGAATTGCCTCACATCTTCCCCGTCACCTTGTAAGCAACACACCCGATCCACTCATGGATTAAATTCTCCCATTTCACAATAACATTAGCGCTGGGAATAAAAAGATGGTCGGGATAAAACAAACGTTTGCCCGTCATTTTATTTACGCTGTATGGGTCAACTTTTATTCCTGCTTTGCTGAAACACGCCATCGCTCTGCGCATGTGCGTTGCAGAAGTAATCAGGTAAGCAGTGCCCTGAAAATTTATACTATCTAAAAACTGCTTGCTGAATTCCGCATTCTCAGCCGTATTGCGCGAACTATTCTCTACCCAAATATCTTCTGGCGCAACACCAAATTGCACATACATTTTTTGTATCCAGTCGGCTTCTTTCCAGTCATACACCATGCTTCCTGAACCGCTGGAAACCAAAATATTTTTGATAATTCCGCGCTTGTATAAATCAATCGCATCGGTATAACGCTGCATGTTATTGCCGTATTTCACGCGCCTGCTGATGGCATCATAAGTAACTCCACCACCCAACACAATGCCGATGTCATGTGGTTTCTCTTCGTTGTATTTCACCACCTCAATTTCCCAAGCATGAATAAACTCATCCAGAATAAAAGAGTTGGAAAAAAATAAAAGCAGCAAAGCAGAAGTAATTAACGCACACTTTTTTCTTCGTGCATCTTTTGCAAAAAGTGCAACAAACAGAAAAATTACAATCCACGAAATAGGTGAAATCAAAAATGAGAATAGTTTAGAGAGATAGAAAAACATTACCCGTTGGTTTGTTTCCAGGTTTTATAATCCCCGTTTTGTATCGGACGGTTAGGTTCAATTTCACGCAAAGGCTCACAGGGCTTCAGTGTTGCATAAAGTTCCGCTGGCAGTTTCTGATACAATTCTGTTCCTCCTTTTTTCCATTCCAGCATTTCATCCGAAACATCTTTTACAATTTTTGCAGGATTTCCTACCACTACTTTTCGCTCAGGAATTATCATTCCCTCGGGCACAAAACAAAGTGCCCCGATAATTGAATTATCGCCAACTACAACATTATCCATCACCACTGCATTCATCCCAACCAACACATTCTTTCCGATTGTGCCACCATGAATAATTGCACCATGCCCGATATGCGCACCTTCTTTTAAATAAACCGTAACACCGGGAAACATATGAACCGTGCAGTTCTCCTGCACATTGCAACCGTCTTCAATCACAATCTGCCCCCAGTCGCCACGTATAGCAGCCGAAGGTCCGATGTAAACATTCTTACCGATAATAACATTACCGGTAACCGTTGCATTAGGATGAATGTATGCGCTCTCATGCACCACAGGACGAAAGCCATTGAACTCAAAAATATTTGCCATTTGATTTTAGAAAAAATAAAACTCTTTGCAGACTTCAAAAACTTTGTGAGTGTTGCGTTTCAGCAACACTATTTTATCAATCGTAAATTCAGAATTGTAATTATTATCAATTTGATTTATATACGTTTTGGTCAGGTATTTTTTTGGCACATGCACCTCAATTTTCAAAACAATATTGAGCTGTAAATGAAGTGCAGCTAAGTTTTGTGTAAAGGTGGAATCGTTTACCGCTCTTCTGAACGGTGTAAGTGTTGAAGAGAATTTGTCAAGGTATTTGAGCAATAAACTCTCACGTTCTTCATCTAACGTAAATGATGAGAGCGTTACAGTCTGTATGGTTTCAGAAATTTTTTCTCCCGGATGAATCATGATCTTATACTGAGAGAAGTGTCCTTCTTCCTCTACTGTATCACTTTCAAACTGTAAATGGAATTGCATATCAGGCTTTTTCTATAATTACTGCGTAGCCTTGTCCCACTCCAATGCACATGGTAATAAGCGCGTATCTTTTGTTTGTCAATTGCAACTCCAATGCAGCAGAATTTAAAATACGAGCTCCTGTCATTCCCAATGGATGACCAATAGCAATTGCTCCGCCATTTGGATTTATACGTGCATCATCATCTGCCAATCCCCATGAGCGCGTGCAGGCCAATGACTGTGCTGCAAAGGCTTCATTCAACTCAATCACATCCATATCTTTCATTTGCAGTCCTGCTTTTTTCAAGGCATTGTTTGCTGCCTGCACAGGCCCTATACCCATAATGCGCGGCTCAACCCCAACAACTGCACTGGAGACGATTCTTGCTTTCGGTTGAAGATTATATTTTTTGATTGCATCTTCTGAAGCCATCAAAATTACTGCTGCTCCATCATTCAAACCGGAAGCATTTCCGGCAGTTACAGAACCGTCTTTGCGGAAAGCAGGTTTTAGTTTTGCCAACACTTCTAATGTTGTAATTGCCTTTATAAATTCATCCTTTTCAAACTTCACCGTTTCTTTTTTTTGCTGAATTTCAACAGCTATAATTTCTTTTGCAAGTCTTCCATTTTGCTGTGCTGCTGCAGCTTTCTGTTGTGAGCGTAACGAAAATTTATCCTGGTCTTCGCGTGAAATCTTATGAATATCATTCAGGTTTTCTGCGGTTTCACCCATTGCGTCAACACCATATTGTTCTTTCATTTTCGGGTTCACAAAACGCCAGCCGAAACTGCTGTCAAACATTTGCGCATCACGACCGAATGGTGTAGATGCTTTTGAAATCACCCAGGGGCCACGTGTCATGTTTTCCACTCCCCCTGCAATCATTAAATCAGCATCGCCCACCATGATAGCACGAGCAGAAGAAATTGCTGCAGACAATCCTGATGCGCATAAACGATTTACCGTTTCACCTGGAACAGTAACCGGGAATCCAGCCAATAGTAAAGACATCCGGGCTACGTTACGATTATCTTCACCTGCCTGATTCGCACAGCCTAAAATCACATCTGCAATTTCTTTTGGATCAACGGAAGCATTTCTTTTCATTAATTCTTTCAACACATTCGCTGCTAAATCATCAGGGCGAACAGTTGCCAAACTACCTCCGAAATTTCCAATCGGTGTTCTTATTCCGTCTATTATATATGCTGTTTTCATATTATTTTAAAATATGCTTCTTTTTCTTGTGGAAGGTTTACCAATCAAAACTCCAAGCAATCCTCGGGTAACTTCGCGAAAAAGCGTTTTTGCGAAAGGGTTGCTTGAAATCTGTTCTATCACTGATTTCTCTTGCTTCGTTGAAGTCCGCTGAATGGGTTGCTCAATTTGTTTTGGTTGCTCGATAACTTCAGGTTCGGCTTGCTGCTGAATTTTATTATTCAACATTTCATAAGCACTTACTCGGTCAACTGCTTGGTTATATTTTGCTGCAATTTGTGAGCGCTGAATCTGTTCATCTTGTTCAGCAGGAGTTAAGATATCCATGCGCGAAGATGGAGCGCACATCAGCGTATGAGCAAGTGGAGTTGGTGCGCCATTTTCGCCCAACACAGTTACCAATGCTTCTCCAATTCCAAGTTCTGTCAACAATGTATCTACTTTGTAAAATTCAGTGATTGGATAATTTTGTGCAACCAGATTTATTGCTTTTCTGTCTTTTGCTGTAAAGGCACGTAAGGCATGCTGTATCTTCAATCCGAGCTGTCCTAAAATTTGTTCGGGAATGTCATCAGGCGATTGTGTGCAAAAATAAATTCCAACTCCTTTTGAGCGGATTAGTTTGATTATAGTTTCAATCTGTTCCAGCAAAGCCTTTGATGCTTCGCGGAAAATAAGGTGCGCCTCATCAATAAATATCACCAGTTTAGGCAATCCCTTGTCACCGCTTTCAGGAAATTTTTCATACACCTCAGCTAGCAAACACAACATAAAAGTTGAGAATAATTTCGGTTTACTTTGGATATCGCACAGGCGTATGATGTTAATGTAGCCTTTGCCATCAGGAGTTTTGCGAATGAGGTCTTCCACCTCAAAAGAAACCTCACCAAAGAATTTTTCTGCGCCTTGTTCTTCCAGTTCAACCAGTTTGCGCATAATTACTCCGGCAGATGCAGTGCTGATTAATCCGTAATCTTTTATTTCATCTTTCCCATCAGTGGTAAGGTGTTGTAGCACTTTTCTGAAATCTTTGATATCAAGCAATGGCAATTGTTTATCATCGCAATATTTAAAAATAAGCGAAACAACTCCTGCTTGGTTATCATTCAGCTCTAACATTTTTGAAAATAATACGGGGCCAAATTCAGAAACCGTAGCGCGCATTCTTGCACCTTTCTCATCAGAAATAGTCAGCAGTTCAACCGGAAAATTTTGTGGTTTCCATTCCTTACCAATCAAACGGTGGCGCTCTGTTATTTTAGTATTTTCAGTGCCTGCTTTTGCAAGCCCGCTCACATCACCTTTTACATCCATCATTAAAACACCAACTCCATTTTCAGAGAGGCTTTCTGCAAAATATTGTAGTGTTTTTGTTTTACCTGTCCCTGTTGCTCCTGCAATCAAACCATGCCTGTTTACAGTAGAAAGAGGAAGTTTTATCTGTGTGTTTTCCAACGGTTTTTTATCCAGTACTGCAGCACCTATAATGATGCTCGCATTGGAAAAGTTATATCCTGTAGTAATAGTATTCTTAAAATTTTCCTCTTTGCTCATGATTTATTTTTCGTTAGGAAACCATTCTTTTGAGGTACGATAAACCGTCCCTTTAAAGAAGGCAACATTTTCATTTTTTTGATTTTTAACTTCTATCAGATACGTTCCGGTTCTGTTTGTAAGCGCGAGTTCTTTTGCCTCACAGGTCAGTACATCGCCTTCTTTTACCGCAACCGGAAAAGAAATGGAACAATCCAATGCAACACTCAATCTGCCATAAGAATTAGATGCAAAAGCAAGTGCGCTGTCGGCAAAAGAAAAAGCAATTCCACCATGTGCAATGCCGAAACCGTTAAGCATTTCGTTTCTTATTTTCATACGAAGAATGCAATGCCCTTGCTCAATGAGGATGCACTCAATGCCCAGCCAATTGCTGAACATATCCTCTTCAAACATTTTATTTACTACGATTTCTGCCAGATTTTTTTCCATCTTCTTTAAACTTAAATAATTTAGGTTCTACGGCTTCCTTTTCAAATTCAAGCAACCATTTTTTATTTTCAATTCCCCCTGAGTAGCCTGTTAAGCTTCCATTACTTCCGATTAATCTGTGGCAGGGAATAATTATTGGAATATTGTTTTTCCCCGAAGCATTACCAACTGCCCTAGATAAAGTTCTGTTCTTAATTTTTCTTGCCATGCTGAGATACGACATAGTCATTCCGTATTGAATCTTCTGAAGTTCGCTCCACACTCGTTGCTGTAACTCAGTTCCTTCCTGCTCCAGCGCAAGATTAAAATCATAACGTTCGCGCTTAAAATATTCCGTTAATTGTTGTAGGCAATCTTTGATAACTCCGTTTGTTTTTTCTTTATCCACTTTATTTTCTACAAAATGAAGTCCTGTAATTGCTGTTTCATTTGCAGTAATGGCAAGCAAGCCCAGCGGGGATTTGAAATAAGCACGATATGTAATTTCCTTTGCCAATCAGGAGAAAAATTTCTTGTGTTCTTTTACCATTTTTTTCAGAAGAACAGACGGTCTGTAACGATCTTCACCGTATTTGTCCTGCAAGTCTGTCAAGGTTTTCAGAATATTCTGCAAACCAATTTCATCACCCCATTTCAATAAACCTTTCGGATAATTTACGCCTTTCGTCATTGCCAGATCCAAATCTTCTTTTGTGGCAACATTCAGATAGAGTGCATCAACAGCTTCGTTAACCAGCATTGCTATCACGCGGTTAAAAATCTGCTTTCCTAATTCAATATTTTTCTGAGGTTCAGGCATTACTGCACCGGGTGAATAATCGTAATAACCTTTACCCGATTTTCTTCCGAAATAGTTGGCTTCAAATAATCTTTTCTGAGTTAAGGAAGGCTTGAATTTCGGTTCGTAAAAAAGCTGTTCCCAAACTGTTTCAGTTACTTTATAATTGATGTCGTTGCCGATAAAATCCATTAGCTCGAACGGACCCATTTTAAAACTTCCAAACTCTTTTGACGCCCAATCAATGGTAGCGAAATCAGCAATTCCTTCTTCGTAAACACGAATCGATTCTCCGTAATAAGAACGCGCTAAACGGTTAACAATAAAGCCAGGAGTATCTTTTGCAAGCACCGTAATTTTTCCCCAGCTGTCAATTAGTTTTTTTGATGTTTCTGCTATGTTTTTATCAGTAGAAATTCCAGGAATAATTTCTACTAAAGGCATTAATGGTGCAGGGTTGAAAAAATGAATACCCAGAACCCGGTTTGTCTTTTTGCATGCAGAGGCAATAGAAGTAATAGAAAGAGATGAAGTGTTGGAGGCCAGTACACAATTTTCAGAAATAATATTTTCCAGCTCAGAGAAAAGTTTCTGTTTCACATCAAGGTTTTCTATCACTGCTTCAATGATTAAACCACAATCAGCAAATGATTTTAGGTCATCAGCGTAAGTTATAAGTGAAGAAATTTCACTTGCTTTTTGTTCTGATATTTTTTGTTTCTCTACTAATTTTTTCAGCGTTGTGTCAAGTGCTGATTTTGATTTTTCAAGCGATGATTTATTGTTGTCGTAAATAACAACAGTATGCCCTGCAGTTGCTGCCACCTGTGCAATTCCACTGCCCATTGCTCCTGAACCGATTACTCCGACTTTAATCATTCGCCTTTGAATACAGGTTTTCTTTTCTCTAAAAATGCATTCACACCTTCTTTATAGTCCGATGTTTTTCCTGCGGCTGTTTGCATATCGCGCTCTAAATCCAACTGTGTATCTAAATCATTTGACAAAGATTCATTTAGCATCAGTTTAATATAGGCTAATGCTTTTGTAGGCATTCCAGCCAATGTTTTTGCTGCAACAAATGATTCCTCGGCCAATTTATCATCTGCACAAACTTTATAAATCATTCCCATCTGAAGCGCTTGTTCTGCAGGAACTTTTTCAGCCAGCATCATTAGTGCTGAAGCTTTTTGAAAACCAACCAGCCGGGGAAGAAAAAAACTTCCACCGCTATCGGGCACCAAACCGATTTTACTGAATGCCTGAATAAATGAAGCTGATGCAGCTGCGTAAGTAACATCACAAGCAAAGGCAAGACTTGCGCCTGCTCCTGCAGCCACTCCATTCACCGCACAGATTACAGGTTTTTCAAGGTTGCGAATAGCACGAATAATAGGATTATAAACTTCTTCTACTGAATCTCCAAGGTCGCGGTCTCCTGTTTTTCCCAGTTCAATTGCTTCTGCTAAATCCTGTCCTGCACAGAACGCACGTCCTGAGCCGGTGAGATAAACGGCACGAATGTTTTTATCCTTTGCACAAGTATCTAATACATCCTGAAATTCCTTTGCTAATTGGCGATTAAAACTGTTCAATACATCAGGACGGTTGAGCGTGATTTTTGCAACCGAATCCTGTATTTCAAAAATGATGGTTTCCATAATTCATTTGATAAGGTTTCAAATGTAGGAAAAATGAACTGTTCTTTCAATGACACTTAAAAAGGTCAAACGGCTCTAAGCAATCCTTGCATTTATATAAAGCCTTGCAGGCGGTAGAACCAAACTGGCTAACCAGTTCCGTATTTTCAGAGTTGCATCGCGGACACTTCACTACTTTTTGAATTCCGGTTAAAATTGATTTATCAGAACTGGTTTTGTCTGGTGCTGAAATGCCATATTTCCTCAGTTTTTCTTTTGCTTCTTCGCTCAGCCAATCGGTTGTCCATGCAGGAGAATAAACGTAGTTTACTTTTATTTTTTCAATCCCGTTTTCTTTGAGCAAGGCAACAATATCCTGCTCAATTGCTTTCATGGCAGGGCAGCCGGAATAGGTTGGTGTAATTGTAATTACACATTCATCATTCACAAAATTCACATCACGCAAAATTCCCAATTCCTCAATGGTAATAACCGGAATTTCCGGGTCAGGAATTTGTGATAATAGTGTTTTGACTTCTTTAGTTGTCATTTTTGATTTCTTCTTGCTTTCCCTGACGCAATGCTAATTTTTCGGCAGGTGTAGGATTTTGTATCCATGAATTATCATAGGATTTTAACAGGTCAGATTTTTTTAGTTCATCCAACCCGATTTTACTATCCATGTATTTAGCCAACAATTTAAATGCTGCATTATTTTCTTTTCTCAAAACCAACAACGCGGCATTGGCACCCGCGCGAACAGCAATAGGAACACCGCCACCCAATTCAGCCCAATGTCCGCTTAAAATTAAATTCTCAACAGGCGTTTGATAATGGGCAACTTTTGCCTGCATGTTTTCACGTCCCGGACGAGCGCCCATCATAGTTCCGTTTTTATTTCCGGTATATCGGTAGTGTGTTAGAGGTGTAGCCACATCATAAAAAAGAATATGCTTTTTCAAGCCGGGTGCTAACTTGTTTTCAACTCTGGCAATTAATATTTCTGCCACTTCATTTTTCAGTTTTTTGTATTCTTCTCCTCTTACAATATTTCCCGCTTCATCTTTTTCTGTTCGCCAGTTATTCATGTAGTTCATCCCCGCTTCAATATACAACGTGAGTGTTCCTTTACCTTCCGGAGCCATGGATTTATCCCGTTGCGAAGGCGCAAGAATACTGATGCCACATTTTTCAGGATTGCCACTGCTCTGCTCATCTCGTGTACTTTCTTTTGAGAGGTAAATCATTTCTTCATTGAAGCCTAATTCCTCTGCCGGGCAATCCAGCGCAATGGAGACTGTTACAGAAGAACTATAGAGTTTTGCTTCACGCAATTTACCCTTCATTTTTTCAGGAATACTGCTTTCGGGCAGCATTTTTTCATACACTGTTTCAATGTCAGATGCTGCCAGGACATAGTTACTATTCACAATATATTCCGTTCCGCGACATTCAAATTTTACTCCTTTTACTTTATTGCCGTCCAATAAAATTTGATTCACTTTGCTTCGGTAATAAATCGGATTTCCAAAATAATTAATCACGTATTCCAGCCATTCGGGAAACACTTGGCTACCACCTTTTGGGGGACTTTGATAATCTCCATAATATGCCCAACCAATAGGAACTAAACAGGATAATAATTCAGATTCAGAACAGAATATTTCCTGTAGCTTCGGGTCTTTGAAAAATTTATTCAGTCCTTTCTTCATGCCCTTTTCACCGCTAAAACGGATGAAAGGAATAAACGCTGTAGCGAACTCAATCAGCTTAAACTTAAACCGTATTGACTCGAAGAATCCCATTGTTTCTTCGGAACGAAAAATATTACTGAAATTGTCAAATGCTTTTCCGATTTTTTTTGCCGCTTTGAAAAAACGTTCTATCCCTTCCCTCTCATGAGGAAATTGTGAAATCAATTGATTTTTCCATTCATCAGGATTGTTGGTAAGCGTGTAATCAAAGTTGTGCCCTTTATATCTGCGAATGCGTTTTTGTGAAACCGGGCGTGGATAATCATTCCCAAGAATATTAAAAACTTTGCTGATCAAGCCTTCTGGTCCGCACTGGTTTAGCCAATGAATAGCAGTATCAAAACGGAAATCTTTTCTTCGGAAACCGGCAAGATAACCTCCGGGATGGTCGGCCATTTCAAGTACACAAACCGAAAATCCTGCTTTACTAAGCAAGGCTGCAGAAGTTAATCCGCCCATTCCTGCACCAATTACAACAATATCGTAGTGCGGTTTTAATTCGATTTTTTGCATAAGTGGAAGGCTACTTTACCTTTAATAATTCAAGGTAAAATTACCACTTTACTCCCGGATAAGCACGATGAACGGATTGCATCTCTGCCAGAATAAAACCGAGGTGTTCGGTATGTCTTCCTTGTAAGTTCCCTTTTTGCATCCAGATTTTTTCAGGCTTTTTAAGCATTGCCTTTTCAAGCATTGCATCTACATCTTTTTGCCATTGCTGTTGAATAGTAGAAAGATCGGGAGCAATACCTGCAGCTATCAAAACCGTATCGTTTTCATCCATTTCAAATAGACTTCCGGTGAAACGGTAGATTTCGTTCAATGCATTTTGAAGGCGTGTATTGCTTTCCTGTGTACCATCACCAAGGCGAAGCATCCAACTGCTGCTATGGCGCAAATGATATTGTATCTCTTTCAATGATTTTGCTGCAATTCCCGCAAGTATTTCGTCTTTACTTTTTGCAAGTGCATCGTAAAAATAAATTTCAAATGAATCGGTTAAATATTGTCTCAATATTGTCTGTGCATAATCTCCGTTTGGTTGTTCGGCCAAAAGATTGTTGAAGAATTCACGTTCCGTCCGCAAATAAGCCAGATCATCTTCAGTTCTTTCTTTTCCTTCAACTTTTCCAGCATATTCATACAATGAATTAGCTCGACCTACAAAGTCAAGTGAGATATTGGTTAAGGCAATATCTTCTTCCAACACAGGTCCATGTCCGCACCATTCTGATAAGCGGTGTCCAATAATTAAACTGCTGTCGGCAAGGCGAAGCAGGTAATTGAATAATTCTTTTTCCATTATAAATATTTTACTCCCTCGGGAACATGATAAAATGTGGGATGACGATAAACCTTGTCGTTGGCGGGTTCAAAGAAAGAGCCCATGTCCTCAGGCGAAGAAGCAGTTATGGCTTCTGCAGGAACAACCCAAATGCTTGTTCCTTCACTGCGTCTGGTATAAACATCACGTGCATTCTGAATTGCCATTTCTTTATCGGGAGCATGAACGCTGCCGCAATGTTTGTGAGGCAAACCAGGTTTGGTTTGCACAAATACCTCCCAAAGGATTCCTTGATTATTATTCATTGTAAATTGATAGTTGTTAATTGACAATTGAAGATTAAGCTGCTACTTTTTGTTGTTGTTTTGCTGCATATGCTGCTGCTGCTTCGCGCACCCACGCTCCGTTTTCATGTGCTTTTACGCGAGCACCCAAACGTTCTTTATTGCAGGGTCCATTGCCTTTGATTACGTTATTAAATTCTTCCCAATCAGGTGTACCCCAATCGTAACTTTGTTTTGCTTCGTTCCATTTCAAATCTTTATCGGGAACTGTTAGTCCTATAAATTCTGCCTGAGGAACAGTACGGTCAACAAACTTCTGACGCAACTCATCATTGGTTTCGCGTTTTATTTTCCAGCGCATGGATTGTGCTGTGTTAGGTGAACTTGCATCAGGAGGACCAAACATCATAAGCGAAGGCCACCAGAAACGGTTAAGTGCATCTTGCGCCATTGCTTTTTGTTCTGGCGTTCCGGCAGCAAGCACCGACATAATTTCATATCCTTGACGCTGGTGAAAACTTTCTTCTTTGCAGATGCGAACCATTGCACGAGAATAAGGTCCGTAAGATGTTTTTTGCAACATTACCTGATTCATGATGGCTGCTCCATCTACTAGCCAACCAATAGCTCCCATATCAGCCCATGTTAATGTGGGATAATTGAAAATACTGGAATATTTTGCTTTGCCGCTGTGCAATTGTTCAATCATTTCATCCCGGCTGATACCCATTGTTTCTGCGGCACTGTAAAGGTAAAGTCCATGTCCGCCTTCGTCCTGAACTTTGGCAAGTAATACCATTTTTCTGCGCAAACTTGGGGCGCGGGTAATCCAATTGCCTTCAGGCAGCATGCCAACAATTTCGGAATGTGCGTGTTGCGAAATCTGGCGGATAAGCGTTTTGCGATAATCATCCGGCATCCAGTCTTTCGGCTCTATCATGTCGCCACGGTCAATTTTAGCATCAAAAAGTTCCTGCAATTTTATTGTTTCCATTCGTTGAATTATTATTCGTTGTGTGCAAGTTTAAGAATTATCGCCAACATGAAAGGAAAAGTGATAAAAGTCAGAAATAAAAGAAGCGATTCTGCTAAGGGCAAAATCGCTTCTTTTATTTGGCCAAAAAAACTTTACCGTTGCACCACAAATTTCTTAGCAACTGAAATTTTATCTGATTTCAGTTGAACCGAATATATTCCTGAAGGCAAATGGCTGATATTGATATTGGCATTATTTGCATTGGCTGATGAAGGAATTTGTAAAACTTCAACTTCTCTTCCCAGTGCATCAATAATGATGATAAACGAATTATTCTCAAACATTTCTTTGCAAGCAATATTGAGCACATTATTTGTAGGATTAGGGTAAACGCTGAACTTATTTTCAGTGTTTACGTCTTCCACTGAAGTGAGTGAATTGTAGTTGCAATCATTATAATGGTCAATTGAAATTGCATCATCAATGATAATATTCTCATCGCCATTTTGATAAAGCAGATAAGAAAAATATATTAGCATCATTTCATCGGTTGTAGCCTCGCCAACCGAAACAGCTTGTGGCGGATTGTTAGGATTATTCGGATTTCCAGTTGTATTGTCATAGGTTGCTTCGCCATACAAAATTGTTCCTGCAGGAACTTTTACCGGATTGCGGAACATATAACTTCCTTGCCAGTGAAAATCCCAATTGGGAATGTCAATAAATTTAATAGTATCATTTGTTGGTGTTATTCCATATGCCTTAATTGATTTGCCGATCAGATGCATATGAGGACCAACAGAAAGAACTGTTAAATTTACAGGTATAGAATATTCTTCATGAAATGTTCTAACTTCATTTGCAGGAATATAAATAGGTCCGTCTGTAATTGATGTTACGTGGTTAAGAGGAGGCGCTATATTAATTTCGCGCAATGTAGAGGACGGAGAAAATTTGATATGAATTTTTGTGCTGTCTTCAAGTCCTGCTGTACCGGCAGGATAATGGATTTGCAAAACCAGATTTGTGTTTGCAGGAAGTTTTATTCCCATTCCGTCAGGTGTTTCAAAAACCCCTTGACCAGGAACCCAGCCACCAATAAGTTTTGCACCCTGACTTCCAATACCGCCAAAACTGGTGTAACCCGGTCCAGGGTCATTGGCATCCAATATTGCCGGAGTTGAAGTTTCATCGCGAAAAACAAGAACGTGGTGAACAATGCTTCGATTTCCGGGTAATACCTCAAAGCCTGTAATGTATTTATCAACCCCTTCAGATGTTGGAATAACAAAACAACGGTAAACATCTTGTGATGAGCCAACAGCGTAGGTTGGTATTTGCACAACAAGATCCGGATTTGTAATTACTGCATTGCTTGAGTAAACAGGAGGTGCAGGAGCATTTGCAGGATTTCCTTCTGGAGCTCCGGTATTTACCCAATCATTAATCAACTGTATTTCCTCAGGGGTTAAATATCTCTCGTGAGCAAGGTTATTGTAGCTTCTGTCTGGAGGCCAGGGAGGCATAATTCCATTATTTACAGCATACGGAAATCCGGATGCGGCTGATGCTGCATCTGTATAAGTCATCAAAGAAAAAGGGGCTATCCCGC
>CAMBRL010000061.1 GCA_945870105.1 Chitinophaga pinensis | reverse complement strand
TCGTAATTAAGTTCTTGTGAGTAAACAGAACTTGATGAACAGAAAGCAATAACAAGCAGTGAAAAATAGTTGCGTCTGTTATTTTGTGTCATTGATTTCATGATGCCTCCTTCTTTATTTACACTTACTTCTACTTTCTCCATTTACATTTAGATACAATTATTAGACGAAGATTGAATGTGGAGCGTTAAAAATTTGCTGCATTCCGCTGATTAGATAAACGACAGGAAGTAAAAAAATCTATTTTTACTTCAAATTTACAGAAATGCTGAGAAAAATACTCGTTTCAATACTTCTTCTTTTATCACTTTTTTCTTTTGCCCAGAATGAAGAAACTTCACCTTCTGGCAAACCCAAAAAACCAAAATCGCCCTTCTGGGAAAAGGTTTTTGTAGGTGGTAATGTTGGCGCACAATTCGGTAACGTTACCATGGTTAATGTATCACCAATCGTGGGCTACAGAATTACCCGTAAAATATCAGCAGGCGTTGGGGTTACCTACCAATATTACAGCATAAAAACCTACAACTACGAAACACATATTTATGGCGGAAGAATTTTTGGGCGCTATCAACCGCTGAGTTTTCTGTTTCTGCATGCCGAAGCTGAAGCATTAAACTGGAATTGCCCACGACTTGATACAAAAAATGATTTGATAACTGATAGATTATGGTCGCCCGGATTATTGGCTGGTGGCGGGTTTACTCAACCAATTGGTGGTGGCGGTTCTTCCATTTACATCATGGGTCTTTACAACTTTCTTTACAACAGTTGCTCACCTTACGGAAGCCCATTTGTACTAAGAATTGGGGCGAATTTCGGATTGTAGGATAGAACGCTGATTGATTATGATTATTAAGATTAACGCTGATAAAATAGTTTACATGAAAAAAATTCTACTCCTTCTTACCTTCTCACTCTCTTACTTTCTCACTGCATTTGCACAGGAAGAAATACAAATCAACAATCCCTATCATGCAGAATTTGAAGCTGCGTACCAAGCCAATCCAAGCGTTTCCCGGGGAATGTTGGAAGCAGTAGCATTTACCAATACTCATATTAAACACCTCACAGCCAATACACCTGAAAGTTGCATCGGCATTCCTAGAGTCTATGGAGTAATGGGCTTAACCCTTGATGGCAAACAATATTTCCGCAACAATCTTGTCTTTATCTCTAACCTTTCAGGAGTTTCGGTTGACGAAATCATTGAAAGCCCTGCCGCAAACATTATGGCATTTGCAAAAGCATATTCTGTTTTAAAATCGCAAACTACACTCTACACAGGCAACATAAAGGATGAACTACCAATCCTTCATGCTCTAAGCGAGTTACCCGACAATGGTGAGTTAGCAAATGATTTTGCAATGAGTTCGCATTTGTTTTCTGTGCTGGAATTTTTGAATAATCCTGTTTATCAGCAACAATTAAATTTCCCTGATTACACTATTAATTACAACGAAATTTTCGGAAGGCAAAATGCTGCAGTGCTTCAATCTTCACATGTTATTGCAAAACAAAACCATGTTGAAAGCAAAGAAGGAGTTGAATTTACAGCAATTGAGAAAGATGGCATGTCTGCTGATTACACTCCTGCCTTGTGGAACGCAGCGGCTTCGTGCAATTACAGTTCGCGCAGCGGCACTGCGGTTTCGGCAGTTACCATTCATACTGTTCAGGGAAGTTATGCCGGTTGTATCTCCTGGTTTCAGAATTGCGATGCGGGAGTTTCTGCGCATTATGTAGTGCGCAGCAGTGACGGACAGGTAACGCAAATGGTTTTGGAAAGCAACAAAGCATGGCACGTTGGCAGCGAAAATCCATATACCATCGGTATTGAACACGAAGGCTACATCAACGATGCGAGTTGGTATACAACAGCTATGTATAACTCTTCTGCTGATTTGGTGCATGATATCACCAACAGTGGTTACGGCATTGACCCTCTGCGCACCTTCTTTATTTCGCCTGCACAAACATTTGATGAAACTCTTGGCGGCTGCACAAAAGTAAAAGGTCACAAAAATTTTGCAAACCAAAGCCACACCGACCCGGGTGTGAATTGGAATTGGGAACGCTATTATAGATTGATTAACAACAATCCGACTACTTCCACACTTACAACCTGCACCGGGAACCTTTATGACACAGGTGGTTCAGGTGCCGATTATCCAGATGACGAACGAAAAATGTGGATCATCAGTCCAACCAACGCAACATCTGTAACACTTAATTTTACTGCATTTAATCTCGAAACCGATTGGGATTATTTGTGGATTTATGATGGCAACAGTTACAGCGCACCATTGCTAGGCGTTTACACGGGGACAAATTCTCCCGGAACAATTACTTCAACAGGCGGTTCGCTGATGCTGGAATTCAGAAGTGATTGTACAACTCCTTCAAGTGGCTGGGCGGCAAATTGGACTTGCGCTTCAAACACTGTTGATATTACCCCACCAACAACAACTATCAATGTTACAGGAAATTGGCAAACACAGGATTTTACAGCAACATTCAATGATGCAGACAATGTTGGCGTTGAGAAAAGTTTTTATCAGGTTTTGGATTTTGACGGAACGGAATGGAGGGCAAACAATGCGAAAGGTTTTTTCTCTGACAATTTTGATGCAGCTATTCACAGCGATTGGACTGCTGCTTCAGGAAACTGGAGTATCACAAGCAATAACTTAGTGCAGAGCGATGAAGCCAACACAAACAGTAATATTTACGCACCGCTTACTCAGAATTTAAGCAATCGATATTTGTATCAATGGCAAGGGAAAATTGAAGGTGCGGGTGCAAACCGCAGAGCAGGTTTTCATTTCTTCTGCGATGACGGCAGCCTTACTAACAGAGGAAATTCTTATTTCGTTTGGTTCAGAGTTGATAATTCTAAGTTGCAATTCTACAAAGTGGTTAACGATGTCTTCTCCTTAGAAAGCGAAGTGGCTTTTACATTCAATGCAGCGCAGTGGTATGATTACAAGGTGATTTACGATCGCACAACCGGCAAAACCGATGTGTATGTGGACAATGTTAAAATCGGAACCTGGACCGACCCTTCGCCTTACTCCACAGGTTCATACATTTCATTCCGCAGCGGTGATTGCAAATACACGGTAAATGATTTAAAAGTTTATCGCTCCCGTAACTCATCTGCAACTGTTTCAGTTGGAAATTCTGGTGATATCCGCTATCAAAATCCTAATCCTTCCACACCATCAGGAAGAATAAAATCAATCGTAAACGATGCAGCGGGAAACCTTTCTACTATTGCATCACAAGATGTGAATGTTGACTGGACAGCACCCAATAATATTACTTATATATATGATGGTGTTGGTGCAGATATTCAAACAACTTCTTCCACAACTTTACTCTCTGCGAACTGGGCAAACTCTTCTGATCCGCATTCTGATTTGACTGAATATTTTTATGCTATCGGAACTTCTGCAGGAGCAACTGATGTTGTTAACTGGACAAGCAATGCGCTCAATACTTCAGTTACACGCAACGGACTTTCATTGACTGTAGGGCAAACGTATTATTTCTCTGTTCGTGCAATTAATGGCGCAGGTTTGATGACGACTCAATTTAATTCAGACGGACAATTGGTTGATTTATCAACCGCTGTCTCTTCGGGCGTAGTCGATAAGTTTACTGTTTATCCAAATCCTACAGATGCATCACTTACTATTCAACACAATAAAGTAATTGACGAAATCAGGCTTTATGACGCAACAGGCAAATTGGTTTTTCAATCAAACATCAACAATCAAAAAACCATTATTGATGTTTCGTCTTTTGCTGCGGGCTATTATAATCTCTGCGTTTACTCGGGAAATGATATGCTGACCAGAAAGATTGTGGTTAGCAAAAAGTAATCAGTCCAAATTTTTTGGCTGGCAGAGAAAATACTTTTTCACCGTTTCGGAAAGAGCATTTATGTTCAAATGGTCTGATGCGTTGGCAACATCTTTTACTTCTCCGTTTTTCATCAAAATATTAATGCTGTCTGTAGTAATCGTGTAAGCTTTGTTTTCAACCGTTCCGGTAAAAACAAAATAAGATGCCTCTTTTTCTGAGACCTCAAATTTTAAAACAGCCTTCTTCACCAATGCATTCACATTTTCTTTCCCGTATTCAAGTGGAGCAATTTCAATTTTATAAAGGTTACGATTAATCAGATTTGTACAGAGCAATGAAAGAATCTTATCCGCATGATTTTGCCATACTTTTATAGAAGCGTAAATATCGTTATCGTCAAGTTGGGCAAAATTTTCAAGTGCATCGATATCCTTTTCAAGAACACTTTTATCAATCTTTGAATAGAGAAAATTTTCAAATGCCGGAGTAGCAAATAAATTCACATTTTGTTCTGCCAATTCCTTTGCACGCGACAAAATTTTTATCAATAAATTCTCTGCACTCAAAACTGTTTTGTGCAGATAAACCTGCCAATACATCAGCCTTCGCGCCATGATAAATTTCTCAACAGAATAAATTCCTTTCTCTTCAACGGCAAGTTCGTCATTCACTATCGTCAGCATTTTAATGATGCGGTCTGAACTGATAACGCCTTCCGAAACTCCGGTATAAAAACTATCACGTTTCAGGTAATCCAATCTATCCATATCTAATTGCGATGATACCAACTGGTGTAGAAATTTCTTAGGATACGTATTCACAAAAATTTCAATTGCAGTTTTCAGCTTTCCGTTAAATTGTTCGTTCAGCTTTTCCATAAAAATGAGTGATACATCTTCATGACTGATATTGTGAACAATGCTGTTTTCAAGCGCGTGAGAAAACGGTCCGTGACCAATATCATGCAGCAAAACCGCAACAGCAACACCTTCTGCTTCATCTTTACTTATTTCAAATCCTTTGTTACGCAACTCTTCCACCGCAAGCGTTGAAAGATACATGGCACCAATAGCATGATGAAAACGTGTATGCAGCGCGCCCGGGTAAACAAGTGAAGTGAGACCCAACTGACGAATTCTGCGCAGACGCTGAAACCAGGGATGCTCAATCAAATCATAAACAAGTTCATAAGGAATACTTATGAAACCATAAATAGGGTCGTTGATTATTTTGCGCTTGTTTGGTTTCACAGAATTTGAGGACACAATAAATGTGTAATTTTAGCGTTCAGTTTGCGAGGGCAAGATACAAATTAGCTGATTAACGAATGAGATGATTAGCTGATAATTCTCACAAACTTTAAACTTTCAAACCTTAAACTTTAAACATATAAAATGGACAAAATAAAAATTCTTTGGGCTGATGATGAAATTGATTTACTGAGAGCACACGTGATGTTTCTGCGGGAAAAAGATTTTGATGTAACAACAGCCACTAACGGTGATGACGCACTTGACCTTATCAAAGGAAATCATTTTGACATTGTGTTTCTTGACGAGAACATGCCTGGCATTTCAGGTTTAGAAACACTCACAAGAATAAAGGCGCATGATTCAGAAATTCCGGTGGTGATGATTACCAAAAGTGAGGAAGAGCGCATTATGGAAGATGCTATCGGCTCCAAGATTTCGGATTACCTGATTAAGCCTGTAAACCCAAATCAGATTTTACTTTCTATCAAGAAGAACCTTGATAACAAACGATTAATCCGTGAAAAAACAACTTCGGATTATCAGCAACAATTCCGTGAAATCGGAACCAGCCTGAGCGACAGATTAAGCCTTGCTGAATGGATGGAGGTTTATAAAAAGCTGGTGTATTGGGAACTGGAATTAGAGAAGTCAAAAGATGAAGGCATGAATGGCATTTTGGAAATGCAGAAATCAGAAGCCAATACCTTATTCAGCAAACACGTTGAACGTAATTATATCAACTGGGTAAGCGGAAAGGATGATAATGCTCCCGTGATGTCGCATACTCTTTTCAAAAAGAAAATAGCACCGCTGATTAATAAAGAAACTGCAACCTTTATGGTGCTTATTGATAATCTGCGCTACGACCAATGGAAAATGATTCAGCCTATTCTTAACGAGTATTTTCGCATTGAAGAAGAAGAATTATTTATGGCAATTCTGCCCAGTGCTACTCAATATGCACGCAATGCAATTTTTGCGGGACTGATGCCTTCCGAGATTGAAAAACGTTTTCCAAAACTGTGGGTAAGCGATGAAGATGAGGGCGGAAAGAATTTGCACGAAGAAGAATTTTTGGCTGACCAGCTAAAGCGTTTGGGCAAAGACGTAAAAATGTCTTACAATAAAATCACCAACCACTCTAACGGAAAAAAATTGGCCGACAGCATCTCCAATCTGATGGGCAATAACCTGAATGTGATTGTTTACAATTTTGTGGATATGCTCAGTCATGCCCGGACCGACATGGAGGTAATACGTGAGCTGGCAGACGATGAAGCAGCATATCGTTCTATCACCGTTTCGTGGTTGCAACACTCACCATTATTGGATATTCTGCAACAAATAGCTGCAAAAAAAGGAAAGCTGATAATAACTACCGACCACGGAACTATCCGCTGCAAAACCGCATCAAAATTAGTAGGTGATAAAAACACCAACACTAATCTGCGTTACAAGCAAGGAAAAAATCTGGCCTACGAAAAACGCGATGTGTTTGAAGTAAAAAACCCTGCGGATGTTTTTCTGCCACGCACCAACGTAAGCACAACCTACGTGTTTGCCAAGGAAGACAAATTTTTCGCGTATCCGAATAACTACAATTATTACGTAAATTATTACAAGGACACTTTTCAGCACGGAGGAATTTCATTAGAAGAAATGTTGATTCCGTTTGTGGTGTTGAGCGCGAAGTAATTAAAAGGAGTAAGAGTTTTTTCACTACGTTTGGTATCCCAAAAACCAACCATGAAAAAACTATTACTCCTTCTTACAATTATTAGTTCCCAATTCTCAATTGTCAATACCATTGCTCAAACATTAACCCGCGGCCCTTACCTGCAAAGCCCCGGACAAACAAGTATGATTATTCGCTGGCGCACAGATATAGCAAGCGACAGCCGCATTTATTATGGCTCAACATTGGGTTCAACAGCTAATGCTGTTGACAGTACAAACGTTACCACCGAGCATCGTGTAAAAATTTCAGGGCTTAGTCCTGCTACAACTTATTATTACAATATCGGAAGCACAACGGCTATGTTGGGCGAAACTGATTCGCTGATGTATTTTACCACTGCACCTGACACCAACACTTCAACACCAATCAGAATTTGGGCTATCGGTGACTTTGGTCACGGAAACACAGCAGAAGCAGAAGTGCGCAATTCATATGAGCGATTTGCAGAAAGAGAAGGTGCTGCCGACTTATGGCTGTGGTTAGGCGACAATGTTTATCAGGACGGAACAGAAGGCGAATACGACAGCAAAGTATTTGACAGCATCTGGGGTTTTAAAAAACTATTTAAACACCTGCCTTTCGCGCCCACTTCTGGAAACCATGATTACAACAGTATCTGTGCATGGGAACAGCCGGGCTTGTGCAGCACTCACCCTGATGAGCATACCGGCCCTTACCTTGATTTTATTGACCCTCCAACGGAAGGCGAGTTGGGAGGAGTACCTTCACACCGAAAACTTTTTTATTCGTTTGATTACGGTGACGCTCACTTCGTTTGCATGAATTCTGAACTGGGCTCACTTAACGCAGCCTACAACTGGATTGGTTTGCTTAACAGCGATACATCCTTTACTTCACCCATGCTGGAATGGCTGGAAGCCGACCTTGCAGCTACGACAAAAAAATGGAAAATTGTTTACTGGCATCAAACGCCTTACAGCGGACAAGATGGTTTTACTGATAGTTTTTCTCAACCTTTCTGCATTGCTTCGCGTGTGCATTTCAATCCTATTATTGAGCGCTACGGAGTGGATTTAGTATTAGTAGGACACGACCACAACTACCAGCGCAGCTATCTTATAAATGGCCATTACGGAAATTCCAACAGTTTTCAGCCAAGTATGCTGATTAACGGAACCAGCGGAAATCCTGATCTGGGTGAGTATTATTACAAGTACACTGATGGCCCAATAAAAGATAAAGGAACTGTTTATGTAATAGAAGGCAACTCAAGTGGAAGTAACGATCCCGGACCAATTGAACATCCTGCTATTTATTGGGGCGAAGCTTGTGAAGATTGCTGGGGTTCGTTTGTAGTAGATATTAACGGAGACCGCCTTGACGGACGCTATCTTCATTACAGCGATACTATCCGCGATAAATTTACCATCATAAAAACTGATTGGGCACATGCAGGTGTTGAGGAAACTACCGAATCTGAAGTGTTTAAAATTTATCCTAATCCAAATAACGGTCAGTTTAAACTTGAATATACCTTAGCCGGAAAAAGTGATGTTAGGATTGATGTATTGGATATTAGCGGAAGAACTATTTATAGCCAGACAGCAGCAAACGGCAGCGCAGGCACACACAACGAAAGCATCAATCTTAACAAGACAACTATTGCTGCAGGAACTTATTTTGTAAAATTGGGGGTTGACGGAGTAAACCGATTTGGAAAAATAAAAATTGAGTAAAGATGAAAAGGTATTTACTCCTCATCACCTTCCTGCTTGCTAACCTTCTCACTTCCCATGCCCAAAGCATTCATGAGGAAGAATACCTCCATTACAAACAAACCGGCATCAGTGCTGAAGAATACGAACGCATCAATCAACCAGCTCAACTAACACAACCAAGAGGCGGAACAAACTGCAATCTGAATAAAATAGTTTTCGGCTGGCATCCTTATTGGCAAAATGGATTTGAAACCAATTACCAGTGGAACTTACTTTCGCATCTCTGCTACTTTTCTTACGATGTAAATTACCTGAATGGAAATGCGCTTACCACTAACAGTTGGTCGACTGCAAATGTTGTTACACAAGCATTAGCCAACAATGTAAAAGTCAGTTTGTGCGTTACCTTGTTTGACGACCATGCTGCATTTTTCGGAAACTCCACAGCAAAGCAAACGCTGATTACTAACCTTATTAATCTTGTGCAGCAGCGCGGAGCGCATGGTGTGAACATTGATTTTGAAGCCGTGCCTTCAGGACAAAGCGCAAATCTTACTGCTTTTATGCTTGACCTTTGCAACCAGTTTCATACCTCCATTCCAAACGGTGAAGTCAGCATTGCCTTGCCATCAGTGGACTGGAGCAATACCTTTGATGTAGCAACCATGAGCAGTTGTGTGGATTTATTTTTTATTATGGGTTATGATTATTACTACGGTGGCAGTGCGCAGGCAGGCCCTACAGATCCACTTTACAGTCTGGTTTCCACCTACAATTACAATCATGCAAAAAGCATAACATATTACCTGAACCGAGGAGCTCCTGACAATAAACTTTGTCTTGGATTACCTTACTACGGAAGAGAATGGGAAACTGCTGGCAATGCAGTTCCATCCAACACAACTGGCAATTACAGCGGCACCCGCACTTATAAATATGTGCGCGACAACAGCGGAACATACGCTAATCATCAATACCATGCTGGAAGCAAGTCGGGATATTTTACTTACCAAAGCAGCGGAAACTGGAGGCAATGTTTTATCAATTCACCTTACACTTTGGGTAAACGTTTTGAAATGGTTCACCTGCGCGGACTGGCAGGCATTGGCATCTGGGCATTGGGGTATGATGACGGTTACTTAGATTTCTGGAACCAGATAGAAGAAAAGTTTACAGACTGTTATACACCCGCCTGTAACGATACACTTTACGATATGGGAGGTCCTTCACAAAATTATTACGACAACGAAAATTATACCTATACCATTTCGCCTGCTAACGCCTCGACCATAGACCTCAGTTTCTTTTCGTTTTCAACAGAAGCAAATTACGATACACTATGGCTCTATGATGGTAGCAGCAACGCAGCACCATTGATTGGCTCTTACACCGGGACCAACACACCCGGTAACTTTACTACAAGTTCAGGTTCTATAACACTGCGCTTCAAATCCGATATAAGTACCAACTCTTTTGGTTTTAGGGCTTATTATTACTGCAATGAGATGGTGACGGATGTCCCCCTGAGCGTAGTCGAAGGGTTGAATGTTTATCCAAACCCTGCTGAAGATATGTTGACTATTGAATGTAGTGAAGACATAAAAGAAGTCAGGATTTATGATGCAACAGGAAAACTTATAGCCTCACCCCTATTGCCTCTCCAAGGGGAGAGAGGAACTATTGATATTTCACAACTATCATCAGGGATATACAATCTCTGCATCTTTACTGATACAGAAATGCTGACAAAGAAAATAATCGTCAGCAGAAAATAGTTCTTGCCTTCAAGAATTTGCTTTGCTCTCTTTGCGCCTTTGCGAGAACTAAATCTTTGCGACCTTTGCGGTTAAAATAAAAAACATGAAAATAGCAATACTCGGCTGCGGAAACATGGGACTGGCCTACGCCCGCTCCTTTTTAAAATACAACCTGGTTACTACCGAAAACCTTTTACTGATTGAGAAAAGCGCAGAGCGTGCCGCACAACTAGCCGGAATGAACATCGGGAAAATAGCAGGAGCCATTACCAACGAAATCGGTGATTATGATGTAGTGATACTGAGTGTAAAGCCGCAGGATTTTTCGGTTACCGAAAAAGAACTCTCAGCGGTTTTGACTGAAAAGAATTTAGTGCTTTCTATTATGGCAGGCAAAAAAATAGCCTACATGTCAGCCGCATTGAAACACGATAACATTGTGCGCGCCATGCCTAATTCGCCTGCACAACTGGGAATGGGAATTACGGCCTACACCGCTGCCGAAAAAGTAAATCCCAAACAACTGCGCATGGCCGAAAACTTACTGAACAGCACCGGTCGCAGCGTCCATTTAGAAGACGAAAACCTGCTTGATGCCGTAACCGCATTAAGCGGCAGCGGACCTGCCTATTTCTTTTACATTGTTCAGCAAATGACTGAAGCTGGGGTAAAGCTGGGAATTGAACCTTCCGTTGCATCCATGCTTGTAAAGCAAACCATGCTGGGTTCTTTTCATTTATTAAACCAGGCAACTCAAACGCCTGATGAATTGATAAAAGCCGTTGCTTCAAAAGGCGGAACAACAGAAGCGGCTTTCAATGTTTTTAACCAAAAAAACTTTGGCGAAATATTGCAGGAAGCCATTGCAGCAGCTGAAAGCAGAGCGAAGGAATTATCATCTGTGAAATAGATACATTTGCAACCATGTCAGAACAGCAGGACGAAACCGCAAAACTTCTCTCGCTCATCCGCAGCGATTATTCAAAGCATCAACTGAGTGAAAACGATGTGGAACAAAATCCCATTCTACAGTTTTTGAAATGGATGAAAGAAGGCATTGAAGCCGGTCAGCCCGAACCCAATGCCATGACACTTTCAACCGTTACGGCAGAGGGCAAACCCGCTTCACGCATTGTTTTGCTGCGCGGAGTAGACGAAGGCAAATTTGCATTCTTCACCAATTACACCAGCAATAAAGGAAAACAACTTGCCGGAAATCCGTATGCATCTTTGAATTTTTTCTGGTATCAGTTAGAGCGACAGGTAAAGATTTCGGGAAAAACCGAACAGTGCAGCCCTGAATTTTCTGACGACTATTTTGCAACACGCCCCCGCGAAAGCCAGTTGGGTGCATGGGCTTCGCCACAGGGCGAGGTGATTGAAAGCCGTGAGGTACTTGTAAATAATTTTGAGCATTACGCCAAATTATATGAAGGCAAAACCATTCCCCGCCCGCCACACTGGGGCGGCTTTCTGCTTAATCCCGAAAAAATAGAATTCTGGCAGGGGCGCACCGGCCGCATGCACGACCGGTTGATATTTAACCTGCAAGGTGATGGAGCGTGGAAGATTTCGCGGTTAGCGCCATAATCAAGTCAAAAGATTTAAATCAAAATTCAAAAGGTGAACAATTCGTATTTAGCTAAACACGCTTTCTGCGAAAAACAAATCCTTGAAGCGCCTTTGCCGGGGCTTGGGATGGTGATTGTTATTCCTTGTCACAACGAGCCACATTTAATTAAAACATTAAACACTTTAGCGGCCTGCACTTTGCCAAAATGCAACGTTGAAGTAATTATTGTAATCAATGCTTCGGAAAACAGCAGCGAAGAAATTTTAAAAGAAAACACCTTTACAGAAATTGAACTCGAGCGCTGGATAATCAAAAACGATAGCGCTGCGCTGCGCTACTTTTATATCACTAACAATGCACTGCCGGCAAAGGATGCTGGCGTTGGACTTGCCCGCAAAATAGGCATGGACGAAGCTGTGCGCAGATTTGATTCTATTGAAAACGAGAACGGTGTTATTGTTTGTCTTGACTCAGATTGCACGGTGGAGAGCAATTACCTGACTGCTCTGGAAAATCATTTTCTGTTGCATCCTTCCGCAACAGGGTGTTCCATTTATTTTGAGCATCCGCTGGAGGGTGATGACTTTGTGCCGCAGGTATATGAAGGCATTATCCGTTACGAATTATTTCTGCGCTATTACAATTGCGGCTTGCGTTTCAGCGGGTATCCGTTTGCATGGCATACCATAGGTTCGAGCATGGCGGTGCGTACAAAAATATATCAGCAGCAGGGCGGCATGAACAAACGCAAAGCAGGTGAAGACTTTTATTTTCTGACTAAACTGTTTCCATTGGGAGGGTTTGCTGAACTAAATGAAACCACCGTATTTCCCTCGCCACGTCCGTCAGAGCGGGTGCCTTTCGGAACGGGAAAGGCTATTAATAAATGGCTGGACGAGGGAACGAACAACCTGCCAACTTATAACTCCAAAACGTTTACGGATTTAGCAGAACTGGTTGAACTGGTTCCTGAATTGTATAACGCACCGGTTGATGCTATCCAACAAAAAATACAACACCTCTCTCCTGCCTTGCTTACTTTTTTATCGGACAATGATGTAGAGAATAAACTGGCGGAGATTAATGCCAATGTAAAATCAAAGGAGCAATTCATCAATAGATTTTACCGTTGGTTTGGGAATTTTATGGTGCTGAAGTTCGTGCACTTTGCCCGCGATAATTACTACGGACAACAAAGCATTGAGGCGGCTGCAAAGGATTTACTCGACACTGCAGGCATTGAATTCAATGAAACAATAACAGCAAAAGAACTGCTGATGCTGTACCGCGAGCTGGAACGAAACAACAAAGCCGCCCTGATATTCAAGGCGGCTCTGGTGTGATTTCAGGAAAACCCGAAACGTATTATTATTCTGCTTTTTTCTTTTTAGGAGCAGCTTTTTTCTTTGGTGCTTCTTCTCCTTCAGCTTTTGCGGCTGCTTTTTTAGGAGCTGCTTTTTTAGCTGCTTTTTTTACTTCTTCGTCAGGAAACAATGTTGTTGCCGGTTTTGCTTTTACTTCACCACCTGCTACATATTTCTTTGACTGTTTGCGTTTACGTCTTACACCGTAAGAACCGTTAGAAATTTTTCCTTTTTTTGATTTGATATCACCTCTTCCCATAATGTGTTTTTGTTTATTGAGGGCGCAAACATAATAAAAATATTAGCAACAAAAGGAATTAGTAAAATAGGAATTAGCGTTGTCACCCTGAGCGTAGTCGAAGGGCAATTATAAAATGCTTCGCTGTCACACTACCTCGCTCAAATGTCCCCCCGGACATTTGTCGTGCTCAGCATGACAGCCGCTACAAATTATCCCTGTAGCTCAACGCACCCGAAGGGCAGGTATCCACTGCTCTTTTTATTTCTGATGTTGTGGCGTTTTCAAGGTTTATCCAGGGGCGCTCGCGGGGTTTAAAAACGGAGGCAAGATTTTTTACACAGTTGGCCGAATGAGCACACAGATGTTGTTTCCACACTACGGTTAATTCTCCGTTGGTGTATTCTTTTTCGGTTGGGGTTTCTGCGCTCATGGTGCTGTGGATTAGGTGCTGTAAAAGTAAAAAACACTATTATACATTCAAATGCCTGTACTACCCTCTTTCAAATAAATTTCTACTTTTGCCGTCCCCACAAAAAGACAACAACGCATAATGGCAGAAAAAACCGGTGAAGGCTTTGATTTTGACTCATCAAACCTCATTCTCTTTTTATACAAATGGCGCAAGCCGTTAATTATTATTTCGCTGGCTGCCGCAGTGTCGTCAGTCATTTTTTCACTACCTTTTTTTATACCCCCCAAGTATAAGTCAACGGTAATTCTGTTTCCTACTTCCACGGCTTCGGTGTCCAAGTCACTATTGGCAAAAAATGCACAAACAAAACAAGACCTGCTGGAGTTTGGAGAAGAAGAGCAGGCCGAGCAACTGATTCAGATCCTGAATTCAGACGAGATACGCACCCGGGTGGTTCAGAAATACGACCTCATGAACCACTATGATATTGACACCACCTCGCGCTACAAATACACCAATCTTTTTAAGGAATACGAAAGCAATATCAGCTTTAAACGCACCGAGTTTATGTCGGTAAAAATTGATGTGTACGATACCGATGCACAACTGGCTGCCGATATTGCCAACGACATTGCCGCCCTGCTCGACAGCACCAAAAACCGTATGCAGAAAGAACGTGCCTACAAAGCCATGAGCATTGCCGAGCACGAATATTTCTCCATGCGCGATTACGTTAAGCTGCTCGAAGATTCGCTGAACGAACTGCGTGCCATGGGTATCAACGATTATGAATCACAAGCTGAAAGGCTTACCGAGTATTACGCAAAATCAATTCTGGAAGGAAAGACAGGGGCTACCAAACAACTGGAGGAAAAACTGAAGATACTGTCGCAATACGGTGGTGCATACGTTTCTATCCGCGATATGCTGGAGTACGAGAAAGAACAACTCAGTCACCTGCGTGCCAAGTATCAGGAGGCAAAAGTAGATGCCGAGCAAACGCTGCCCCACAAATTTGTGGTAAACAATGCCTATAAGGCCGAGAAAAAATCATATCCCGTGCGCTGGCTTATTGTAGTGGTATCCACCATTTCGGCCTTTCTGCTCAGCATCTTAGTAATAGTAGCACTTGAAAACTTTAAAAAATTAAGTGATAAATAATTCAACTTCCATGAGTGAATATTTTGACAACAGTAATATCCTGAAAATAGTACAGAAATACCAGAAGCAGTTGGTTATAGTTACCTGCGCTTCACTATTGCTTTCGGTTATTTTTTCTATGCCCTGGTTTATAAAACCAAAATATAAATCAACGGCAGTTATTTATCCGGCAAACATTATAGCCTTCGGAAGTGAAACACCCGATGAGCAAATGGTGCAGGTTTTTCAATCCGATGATATTAAAACACAAGTTGCAAATGAGTTTAACCTGTATGAAACCTATGGTATTGACACCACAAGGGACAAATCATACAAAACCAAACTCATTAAAGAGTTTAATGAAAACATAACCATTGATAAAACGGAATTGGTTTCGGTACAAATAGAAGCAATGCACCCAAACCCTGTGGTGGCGCGTGATATAGTAAACCGCATGATTGAACTGTTTAACCAGAAAGAACGCAGCCTGCAAAAAGAGAAGGCAATGGAGCTGGTAACAATTCTGAAAAAACAATTAAACGGCAAACGCACCGAAATGGATTCAATGGACGTGCTTGTTCGTGATATACGTGTAAAATACGGCATCCTTGATTATGCGCTGCAAACCGAGTATGCCACCGAAGGTGCGCTGATATCAAGCCCTATGCAAAAAGCAAATGAGCAGGAGGTAAAAACATTACTCAATAACCTGAAAGATAAAGGCGGAGAGTTTGTGGCACTGAACGAACACCTGTGGCGTGTGCGCGGAACTTACAATGATTTAAAAGTGCAGTACGAAAACGCCCTGCGCGATGTGGAGAAAAACCTTACTTACTGCAACGTAGTAACAAGTCCGTTTGTGGCTGATAAAAAATCTTATCCGGTGCGCTGGCTTATTGTTGTTATCTCTTTAATATCAACACTTATGTTTTCATTGATTGTTATCAGCGTTATTGAAAATTATAATACGAGTAAGCAGTAGGCAGTGGCAGTTGGCAGTGTGCTAAACTTTAAACATTGAACTTTAAACATTCAACTAACATTGACACTAACCGAACAAAATAAACTGCGCTGGATTTACATAGCCTGCGGGCTGTTTATAGTGCTGAATGCGGTTCTTATTGCATTTGAGTTTTTTTATCTGCCGCTGTTGCCGGTTGCACTATTCTTAGTGCTGTTATCGTTGTTGTCTCTTGATAAACTTGTTCTGTTTATTGTCTTCTGCACACCTTTATCCATCAACCTTACCGATGTAGGTTTAGGTGGTGTGGGCATGACTTTGCCTACCGACCCGCTGCTGTTTGGGGCTATGCTTCTTTTCTTTTTCAAACTGCTGATGGAACAGAAATTTGACCGTGACATCATGAAGCATCCTGTCACCATAGCCATTACTATTAACCTGTTGTGGATAGGTCTCGCCACCATTACCAGCGAAATGCCGCTGGTGTCGCTCAAATTTTTTATGGCGCGTTTGTGGTATGTTGTTACGTTCTATTTTATCACCACACAGATTTTCAAAAACCCGGATAAAATCAACACTTACATCTGGACCTTCATCATTTCGTTTACCGGAATTATTCTTTACACTATTATCCATCATGGCATGTATGCTTTTATGGAACAGCCTGCCCACTGGGTAATGTCTCCATTTTTTAACGACCATACTTCCTATGGTGCAATCCTCGCCATGTTTTATCCGTTTCTTATCGGCACATTGTTTAGTCCGCGAATCAGCCGCAGTTTCAGGTTAGTTATTATTCCTTTAATCGGGCTGTTTACTTTGGCATTAATACTTTCATACACCCGCGCAGCATGGGTAAGTTTGATTTTTGCATTGGGTGTTTTCATGACCATGAAACTGAAAATAAGATTCAGAACTGTATTTATAATTTCATTGGTGTTCTTTGGTTTATTGGGCGCTTTGCGCGAACAGATTATTATGAAGCTGGAAAAGAACCGACAAGACTCTTCTGCCGACCTTGCCGAGCACGTGCAATCTATTTCCAACATTTCTTCCGATGCCTCTAACTTAGAACGTCTGAACCGCTGGAGCAGTGCGTTGCGTATGTTTGCAGAGAAACCTTTTCTTGGTTGGGGACCAGGAACCTATATGTTTAAATACGCCCCTTACCAAAGTTCACAGGAAATAACGAGCATCAGTACCAATGCCGGTGATAAAGGAAACGCACACAGTGAATACATCGGACCGCTAAGCGAATCGGGATTATTTGGTGCCATTTCGTTTCTCTTGATTGTTATTCTCTCCAGCTACACAGCCATAAAACTCTATTTCAAATTAGAAGATAAGGCAATGAAGTTTTATGTAATGAGTATGCTGCTTGGTTTAATGACCTACTTTATTCACGGCCTGCTGAATAACTTCTTGGATACCGACAAAGCATCTGCTCCTTTCTGGGGATTTATGGCGGCCATTGTTACCATTGATGTTTACCATCGCAAGTACCTGACTAAGGCTAAAGAAGCTCCTGTTCAACCAGAGCTGCCACAACCTGACCTGAAATAATTGAAGGTGGAACACCCGGACCGGGAACGGTCAATTGCCCTGTAAAATAAAGGTTCTTCACTTTCCGGCTTTTGATACGCGGCTTTAAAACAGCTGTCTGAAAAAGTGTATTCGCCAATCCGTAGGCATTACCTTTAAACGAATTATAGTCTGAAATAAAATCACGGTGAGCATATGCTTTTTTGTAAACAATATGTTCTCGGATAGTTTGACCTGTTCGTTTCTCAAGCCTGTTCATCACCATTTCAAAATACTTCTCCCGGGTTGCATCATTATCATCCAAACCAACAGCAACTGGAATAAGAATAAACAAATTCTCCATTCCTTCGGGCGCAACAGCAGCATCTGTTTTTGACGGACAACAAACGTAAAAAAGCGGATGCGATGGCCATTGAGGTTTGTCGTATATCTCAGTAGCATGCACACTAAAATCAGCATCAAAAAACAAATTGTGATGCAGCAGATTGTCCACTTTTTTGTTTACACCAAGATAAAAAATCAATGCGGAGGGCGACATAACGCGACTTTCCCAATAGTCAGCAGAATAAGTTCTGTAATTTTCTTCCAGCAATTTCTGCTCTGTAAAATTGTAGTCGGCACCTGAAATAATAATGTCTGAAAAAATTTCTTTCCCGTTGCTTACAACTGATTTTACCTTTCCGTTTTCTACATTTATTTTCTCAACGTTTTCGCCTGTAAGAATTTTCACACCCAACTCTTCAGCCAACTTAGTCATAGCCTCAGCAATTTTATACATTCCGCCATCGGGATACCACGTCCCTAAGACCATGTCGGCATAATTCATCATACTGTAAAGTGCAGGTGTGTTTTCGGGTTTGGCACCCAAAAATAAAACAGGAAACTCCAGCAATTGTAACAGTTTCGGATGACTGAAATACTTGCGAATATACTTACTGAACGAGCTGAACATATTCAGCCTGAATAGTGACAAAAGCAGATTTACATCAGCAAATTCCAGCAATGAAAGTGAAGGCTTGTAAACAAACTCGTTTACTCCTTTATCATACTTGTAGGCAGCTTCGTCAAGAAATTGTTCCAGCTTTTTGCTGCTGCCATTTTCTAATGATTCAAACAAGGCAAACAACTTTTCCTTTTCAGCAGGAATATCGTTCTGGTCATCTTTAAAGAATACACGATAAGAAGGCGAAAGACGTTTTAGTGAATAATAATCAGCAGCAGATTTACCAAAGCGATTGAAGAATTTTTCAAACACTTCTGGCATCCAGTACCAGCTTGGACCCATGTCGAACATAAAACCATCGACATCTGCTTTTCTGCCTCTGCCGCCAGTTTCATTTTTCTTTTCAAGAACAGTTACATCAAAACCTTTTTGTGCTAAACAGCAAGCTGCTGAAAGCCCTGAAAAACCTGCACCAATAACAATTATTTTTTTAGCCGACATCGGCTGCAAAGAAAGGATTTTAAAAACTATTTTTTCAATCCGAGCAGGCCCATCATCTTATGATAGATGTCAGTGTTCTGATATATTCCGCCAAACTCTTCCGCTCCGGGACCATAAGCATAAACAGGAATCATAACGCCTGTGTGATGTGTGGTTGTAAATGCACTTTCTACAATACGGTCTTTGATGGAGCCTCCCATAATTGCAAAACCTCCGGTTTCATGATCGGCAGTAACAATCACTAAGGTGTTCCCATCTTTCTCTGCAAAATCAAGTGCTTTACCAATAGCCTTATCAAAGTCAAGCATTTCCTGAATGATGTAGGTTTGTTTGTTCGCGTGTCCTCCCCAATCAATTTGCGAACCTTCAGCCATCATAAAAAAGCCTTGCGGATTTTTGCTGACTATTTCAATTGCTTTTTGCGTGGCTTTATGCAAAATATCACCGCGGGTTCCGCTAGCGCTATCGGGCTGAACTGGTGCAATAAAACCAGCAAGCTTAGTACCGGTGAATGCAAGAATTTCTGCATCTCCGTTAGCAATTCCGTAGCCATTAGTTTTTAGTTTTTCAAGAAGATTTAGGCTATCGCTTCTCTTTTCAAAAAAATCTTTACCTCCACCTATAAATACATCTATATCGGTTTTTAAAAAATCTGCAGCAATATTTTCATCCAGCGCACGACTTTTTTGATGAGCAATAAAACAGGCGGGTGTGGCATGTGTAACAGAGGAAGTAGCAACCAATGCTGTTGCAAGTCCTTTCTTTTCCGCAGTTTCTAAAATTGTTTCGAGGGCAAGACTATCTGTTCCAACTCCAATTGCACCGTTGTAGGACTTTTCACCACAAGAAAAGGCTGTAGCGCCTGCTGCTGAATCGGTAATAATATTATCAAAAGAATAGGATTTATGGAACCCGATGTGTTTGAAACGTTCAATATTCAGTGCATCGCCATTGGCAACCATTCCGGCATAAACCTGTGCAAGCCCCATTCCATCACCAATAAGCAGAATAATGTTTTTAGGTTTACGTGGTTGGGCATCGGCAACTTTTTTATCGGCACACGAAAAGAGAAGAAACGCAGATGCAAGGAAAATATAATTTTTCATAAAGTAAATTTTGTGGCGCTCAAATGTCGCAAGTAAATCTTATGATACTGTTAAGAAAGAGTAAATACTGATTTATTCTTTAAACGTCAGATCATTTACTGCCTGCCCGATGCAACGCCCCTGATATTCGCCATTATCAATGGCAGAACGATAATTGAAACCTGCATACAATTCTGCTAAGCCTGCTTCTTCGGCATATTCATAAAACGAATTAAAGTAACGAGGCGATAAGCCATACAACGCATGAGTATTATCTGTAAACACAATATTTTCGCCAATGGTTGAGGACATTACCTGTGCCGCAGCATTAGCACAAACCGAATGCAATGAAGTGTAAGTCGGATAATTCGGATTATAAAATAAGGGCTGCCATGCAGGGTCAATATATTCCTGAATAAAGGTAGAAGGACGCAATACATTGTAATCGTACATCAATGTCCAGGATGAGATATAGCCATCCGCCATTGCAAGTCCTGATTTTACATAGGCTTCGAGGGCGATTTCTTCATTAATATTTTTGGCTTTTATTACCTGACTGAGAATTGAAATAGCATGTCCGGGAGGCGTAACGGTTCCTATTGCATCTTCCCAGAAACGGGCAATTTTTTCCTGCTCATCGGTAGCTGAATTTGCTGTATTGTAAACTTCAAGCGCGGCTGCATAAAAGTCTGAATTTATAGCACTTGAAAAAGCAGTTGGTATTCCGGGATTGCAGTTTACTGAAAGTGTTGCGGGATCAATTACAAACGGTCGCATTTCTGTCCAGCAAGGCAACAAAGGGGCTGAAAATTGAGGGAAGGTTGGCTCCCATAAACCGGCTCCCTGCGGAATAGTATAATTGCAATTTTGCTGTGCCGCAAAACCATCTGCAGCAGCCCAGTTAGTGAGTGCATTTCCTAAATCGGTGCCGTAATTTTTTGAACGCTGAACTACATCTTCAGAAATTCCAAGCAAACGAAAATCACTGATATGAACTTCATTGAGCGAAATAATGGTTTGGCGAACCTGAATACTTGCATCACTAAAAA
>CAMBRL010000060.1 GCA_945870105.1 Chitinophaga pinensis | reverse complement strand
CAAAATCTTTGAGGGAAGAAACAACTCGCACCGCTTCGTTGTCTAAATCCTTACTAACACTCTTCCACACCTTTACCTTAGTTACTTTACCGGCTGCGCTTACTACATAACTGATGTAAACGGTTCCTGAAACAGCCTGTTCCTTTGCCGTCTGCGGATAGTTAACATTATCTCTGATATGTTTTTTCAATGCTTCATTGCCTCCCGGATACTGCGGCATTTCATCAGCAAAAGCATAAACTTTAGTGTCTCCGTTTTGCTGTTGCGCTTCCTGTTCAATATTCTTTCTTGCCTGATCAACTTCTGCTTTTTCTTCAGCAACTTTCAATTCATCATAAGCAACAGCAGGTGCTTCCTGAGCCGAAGCGGTTCTTGAAACTGATTCCTCTTTTGTTTTTTTCTCAGCTTCTTTCTGCGCTTTTTTATCTGCAGCTTTACTCTTTGAAGCAGCAGCAACCTCAACACTCATAAGATTTTTAGAGTTCTCATTATCGTATTTACCGGCAATTCCATCACTCACATATTTTTCAGAATCAAACGAAAAAACAGTATCAGCATAACCGGCTTGGCCTGCACCGGTCTGAGGATTATAATACATAGGAGCTGAATTGGAAGCCCCGCCTGTAGCTGTCATGGTTGAAAAATCTGCAGGCAAATCGTCATCTGCCGTTATTGCTTCAGCTTTACCTGTTCCATTTGCTACTAATCCCTCGTTACTCTTTGTAAGCGGTGCTTTATATAAATCTTCCTGTGCAGGCGATTCCGACAAAGGAGATGCATCAGGGGGCAGAACTACCGCATCGTCTGCAACAACACTATCTAATAGTATACTCTCTGCATCTTTTACATCTTCTTTATTTTCTGCCAATACTTTTTCTTCTGTTTTATTAAGAGCAACATCATTTTTAAACGGTGGATTTAATGCAACATATAATACTCCTCCACCCAACACAAAGAATAATGCTACAGCAGCAGCTAACCTTAGAAAATTCATCTGAATTACCTTTCCACCAGCGTGCTGAGGTTTTCCGTGAGTGGCAATCTTTTCATTTAACTGGGCAATAGCTGCACGCGAAGATTCTTTGCTCTTCATCAACGAAATACCTTCCAGCGCATCACGACAAAAATCACACTCGTTAATGTGTATCTCCACCTGCTTCTTGAGATGAATACCCAGTTTACCGTGCGCATATTCTGTCAGTGCTTCCTCTGAAAGACAGCCCGTTTCGTCAAATATTTTTATATTTTTTGAACTCATTTCGTTAGGAACTTCTTCCTTTTTCAGTTAAAAATATCTTCAAATTTCGTTTGCCGTTCTGTATATAACTCTTCACTTGCATCATACTGTAGCCCGTTATTTCTGAAACCTCTTCGTAAGACTTGCTCTGCATATAAAACAAATCAACGCACACTTTTTGCTCTTCTTTTAAATGTTCAATTCCTTCGTACAAACTTTTATCCAGCAATTCCTGATCTTCTCCACCTGAATGATGCAGATGTTCGTCAGTTTCCATAAGCGAAAGTGAATCTTTTCCAAATTCATCCACATGGTTAGCCTGCGATTTGTCTTTTCGCAGTTTCATAAGGCAATGATTTTTGCTCACGCTGTAAAGCCATGATTTGAAATTATCCACATCGTGTTTCTTCAAATCAATAAGCAGCTTTTCAAAGATTTCCATTACGGCATCTTTTGAGTGCTCTTCGTTTTTCAGGTATTTCATGCACACACCAAAAACCAGGTGCGTGTAACGCTGAAAAAGTTCTCCAACATACTCGGAATTATGGGAAAGGCGGAAACTACTGACCAATTCACTGTCAGTAGAATTTTTATCACGTACCAGTTTGATAAACGCCATTAACCCTTAAAAGGAGGCTAATTTACGTAATTTAGAATTTTAGGTTTTCGTAATACTTACAAATAGCACGAATACCACATTCTCCGCACTTTGGATTGCGTGCTGTACAAACGTATCTCCCATGCAGAATAAGCCAGTGGTGGGCAATTGCAATTTTATCTTCCGGAATGTATTTTATCAGTTGTCGCTCGGTTTCCAGCGGATTTTTGGAATTAACCGTCAACCCAATTCTTGCCGAAACTCGGAATACATGCGTATCCACAGCCATTTTGGGTTGGTTGTAAACCACAGAAGCAATTACGTTGGCTGTTTTTCTTCCTACTCCCGGAAGTTCCTGAAGATTATCAACGTCAGCAGGAACAACGTTATTAAATTTTTCAACGAGCATTCTTGCCATACCGGCCAGGTGTTTGGCTTTGTTATTTGGATAGCTGATACTTCTGATGTAAGGAAATATTTCATCCGATGAGGCTGTAGCCATTGTATCTGCATCGGGAAAGCGAAGCAATAAAGCGGGAGTAATCATATTCACACGCTTATCGGTGCATTGGGCAGAAAGAATTACCGCAACAAGCAATGAAAACGGATCATCATACACCAACTCAGTTTCAGCAACCGGCATGTTTGTGCTGAAGTACTCAATTGCTTTTTGAAAGCGTTGCGTAAGAGTCATGCTTTATGCAGGGATAAGTGCAGAAAGAGCCTCTTTACTGTGTCCGATAAAATTCACCTGCGAGTCGAATACCTTAATAACTACTCCTTCTTTATTGATTACAAAGGTTACTCTGGCTGATAAGAGTCCGAAGAGGTTGTCTTTTACGCCAAAAAGCTCTTTCACTTTTCCACCCTTGTCACTCAGGAGAATAAAGGGAAGTTTATGCTCTCTTGCAAACTTGCGGTGCGATATAACATCGTCTGAACTTATTCCTATTACTTCTGCTCCTGCGTCAGTAAAATCTTCATAACTATCGCGAAAGCTGCATGCTTCTGCTGTACATCCTCCCGTGAAGTCTTTCGGATAAAAGAACAGCACCACATTCTTCTTGCCTTTAAAATCACTTAGTTTTACTAAATCTCCATTATTATCCGGCAATTCAAAATCGGGGGCTTGTTGTCCTGCTTTTATCATTTTTCTACTATTTAGTTTATTGTTGATTATGTTTTTTCTAAGTGATAAACCTAACACTTAAGAACTTAAATTTGTTCCATGGCAAAACTAAAACTTGATCTGCACGAAATCTTCAACAAAGGTAAACAGATTGATGATGCGCTGAATGATATTATTGACGAAGCCGTTGAACGCAGAGTTGATTTCATTGAAATAATTCCGGGAAAAGGCAGCGGACAATTGAAGAAAAAAGTGCAACGCTTTCTGATGCAGAAGCACATTAAAGAAAAATACAAGCGTTTAGAAAACGACAGCAAAAACCACGGACGGATTTTTGTACACTTTTAAATCAGAAAGGAAAGTGAAAAGCTTCAAATAAAAGCACTGTTAAAAAAATTACAAAGCCCCACAATAGCAGATTGGTTCTGCAATAGTCTATTACCGATGCTATCTTATCGCCTAAAGTAATTTCGTTCTTTTTCATACACAACGGGTATTTAAGGGTTGTACTTCTATTTAAGTTTACATATTGTTGTAATAAAACACACAACAATTGCCTAACCCAAAACTAACAAACAGGAATACTGAATTGCAACTTTTAGACTAATACATTTATTAAGTCGACTAATTTTGATTCTGCTCTATCAAAACAGTCAACCTTCTAAAAAGAAAAGTCAAAAGATGACATTAGCAGAATAAAGGTGAATGAAAGCAGCAAAAAGTAAATGGCGTAAGTAAAAAAACTTTCACCAAAAGAAATAATTGTATTCCAGAAATTATATGTGGTTCTTTTCATTACGCTGCTTTCAACTTGCTAATCCTATAAATAGTTTAGCAAAGTCGATAAACAACATAAATAATTTCGCGAAAGAGAAATCAGACGATTACTTCAGCAACTCCTTAATAATATCTTCTACCGACAAGCCATCTGCCTCCGCTTTATAGTTACGCACAATACGATGGCGCAACACAGCAGGAGCTACTGCTTTCACATCTTCAATATCGGGCGAGTATTTACCGTTAATGGCAGCATTTGTTTTTGCACCAATAACCAGATACTGCGATGCGCGCGGACCTGCTCCCCAACTCAAATAATTGTTGATAGTATCATTGGCATATTTGGTTCCAGGGCGGGTACTGGTTGCTAATTTTACAGCATATTCGAGTACGTTATCGGCAACAGGCAGCTTGGTAAGTAGCTGCTGAAAAAACATTATTTCTTCGGCACTTAATACTTTGTTGGGCTTCACACCAACTGCTCCTGTTGTTTGTTTAACAATATTCAACTCTTCAGCAAAACTTGGGTAATCCAGCCAGATATTGAACATAAAACGGTCAAGTTGAGCTTCTGGCAATGGATAGGTCCCCTCCTGCTCTATCGGATTTTGTGTAGCAAGAACAAAGAAAGGTTTGTCCAGTACATAACGTTTTCCTGCAGTGGTAACAGCGCGCTCCTGCATGGCTTCCAACAATGCTGATTGTGTTTTTGGCGGTGTTCTGTTTATCTCATCTGCCAGAATAATATTAGCAAACAGAGGTCCTTTAATGAACTTGAATTGTCTAGTATCATCCAATATCTCGGTACCGATAATATCACTCGGCATAAGATCAGGAGTAAACTGAATGCGGTTGTAGCTTAATCCAAGTGCTTCGGAAATAGTATTTACCAATAATGTTTTCGCCAAACCGGGAACACCTACCAGCAAACAGTGTCCGTTGCTGAAGATAGAAGTAAGTACGCTTTTCACCACCTCATCCTGTCCGACAATTACTTTGGCTATTTCGCTGTTCAGTTTCTTATAAGAAACCACAAAGGCATCAATTGCTTCTTTGTCTGATGTATAGTTCATATATTTTTAGTTAGTCTTCTTAATCCATGGATTATTAAAGTCGCAGTTCAGATAAGCATCATCAATGCGCACATACGTAGTTGCAATTTTCTTTTCTATCCATTCACGCACGAGGTTGCTTTCTTTCATGGTTGATGCTGCGCCCTGTATCTTTTGATAATCGTCACGCAAGTTTGCTTTATGCGGTTCGGTGCGCGATTTTAATAAGATAATGCTGTAAGCCTGTTTACCATCGGCAGCGCTAGTAATAATTGGTTTTGAAAATTCACCCACTTCCATTTTATCAATAGTAAGAAACAATGTTGGATCAATGCTACTGAGTTGGTCCATTTCAAATTTGGTGCTTCCTGTTTGTGCATTTGTCACCATTCCTCCGTTTTTTTTGTCAGCTTCATCGTCTGAGAATTTCTCAGCAGCTTGTGAAAATGTCATTGAATCTGTCTTCAGCAAATCATAAACACTGTCGAGAAAAATTTTAGAACTTGTTAAATCGTTTTCTGATGTTTTTGGGGTAATTAAGATGTGACGCGCATTCACCTGTTCCCCTCTGCGTTCAATTACCTGCAAAAAGTGAAAACCATACTCGGTCTCGAATACTTCTGATATTTCTTTCCCTTGCAGACTAAACGCCAAAGCTTCAAATTCGGGAACCATGTTACCACGCCCGAAAAAACCAAGCTCACCTCCTGCTGAAGCAGAGCCCGGATCTTCACTATACAGTTTTGCCATTGTCTCAAACTTAGCTCCGTCAAGAATACGCTGACGCAATTCCTCTGCACGGGCTTTAGCTTCGTCCTTTTCTTTTTTGCTTATCATCGGCTTCTTAACAATGCGACCAATCTCTAACTCCACATTAATGTAAGGCAAGCTGTCAGCCGGTATTTTGCTGAAATAATTACGTACATCGGCAGGTGTAACTTTAATCTCTCCCGTAATTTTGTACTGCATATTCTGAGCAAGCAACTGATCTTTAATCAACTCACGAAAATCATCTTTAATCTCCACAATTGATTTCTTGTAATACTCTTCCAGCTTTTCCTCCGAACCTATCTGTCCTATAAAATAACGTAACCTGCGGTCCAGTTCTTCCTCCACTTGATCATCACTCACCTCAACGCTGTCCAAACGCGCCTGATTTACAAGCAATTTTTGAAAAAGCAACTCCTCAAGCAAGTCGCATTTAATAGTTGGGTCTTCTGAATAACCTTGTGATAATATCTGAAGATATTGTGCTTCTACCTCGCTTAACATGATGATGTTGGAGCCCACAACTGCAACAATCTTATCTATTGGCTGCGCAAAAGAACCAAGAACCAAGAACCAAGAACCAAGAATTATGATATATTTTCTCACTGTGTTTATTTTTTCTTCGCTGTGTAAATTTCAAAATTATTTTTGATTGCGCCTTCGTTCATAACATCTTTTTCTAATTGTTCAATCAGCTGCATCTTACGCTTGTTCAATATAATGTTGCGAATATTTTTTACCTCAAATTCCAAAGGCGAAATATCGTCTTTTAATTGATACTCCAGTGTTTTTACAATGTAATACCCATCGTTTTCATCCATTTCGTAGATCTTTGGGTAACGTGCCATTTGTTCAATTTTATTCTGGTCAATTCCTGTTTCTTCAGCAAGTTCAGCCGGATTAAACCATTTGAGCTCGTCTAATGAAAATTTCAGTGCCTGTGTGCTGCAATACTCTTTTAATTTATTCTTGCTATCAGCATCCTCATCTTTCATCCACTTCCTTATTTTATTCACCGACTTGTTCTGTTTGTCTAACTTAACGTAAACCGCACGTAAAATATTTTCTTTGAGCGCAAAGTTTTGTTTATTCTCTTCGTAATAAGTTAAAAGTTCATTCTGCTTTACCACTGTATCTAATCGTTGTTTCACAAGTTCTTCCTGATAGAGATAGAGAATAAGTGAATTGCGGTATTGATCTAACTGCAACTGAACATCTTTCTTTTCTTCCGGCAAATTAAGTTCCGCTTTCTTTATCAGCAACTGCTGTTTCACCCAATTATTTATAAAGTTTGCAGCAAGTTGGGAGCTATCTTCTGCGCTTATGCCTGAAGGTATACCATCGTTCAGTTCTTCAATATAAAGATACTGGTCATACACACGAGCAAGAGGCTTTTCATCACTCTCTTTTCTGAAATGCTTACAGGATGAAAACAAAAAAACCAAACACCCCAAAAGCAACAAGTGATGATGAAATGAAAACCGTGTTTCGCAATTCATCATCACTTGTTTATTGAGCATTATAAGGTATACACTATGGAGTTGGTATTGTTGCCAGCACTTCTTTATTTACATCAACTTTGTATTTTCCGCGCAACTCTTTTATCCATTCTTTTTCAAGGTAATCCTGGTAAGCTGTGGTAACAAGCCCTTTTGCTTCTTTCAGTGTTTTTGGTCCAGGGGCAAGTACGTCATTTACAATAACAATAATTGTCTGTCCGTCTTTTTTAACGGTTTGAATAGTGTTATTAGTCCATTTTACTTCATCCAGATAATCGTTCTCATCTTTGATATACTTTCCTGCTTCCACTTTCAGATTCAGTTTAGATGTCTTGTTCATATCTGCCAATATCTCGTCAGAAGTTTTACCGGCATCAATCATTTTTCTGGTTGCTGTTGCGACCGAATCGTTCTTGCAGATAAAGAGTTTAGCATCTAAACGCTCTTCCCACTGAAACTTATCTTTGCTGGTTTCATAATACTTCTGCAAACCAACGGTGTCAATCTGCGCTTTCTTCCAAACTTTTTGCTCCATGTGATTGAAAAGAAGAATTCCATCGCGGTATTCATTCAGCAACATACGGTAATCAGTATATTTTGAAGCAAGTTTGCTCTCTTCATATTTAATCAACTCTTCTTCCACAAACTGTTTATACATATTATCAACGTAAGTCTGTATCTCCGTTTTAGGCCGTTTTGCCTGATGTGAAGCAAGGTAATCTGCAAAACCCTTTTGAGTGGATTTTACACCGCCAAGGTTAAATAGTTCTTTTTCCATTCCTTTAGCTTTATCAGCAGTCCACTTTCCATTGAAAATATTTGTATCAACCACAGCATAAAATTCTTCTTTTGCTTTTGGAATTTCTTTGAATTTATACTCCGCTTTTATCTTATTGATAACAGCGGTGCGGCTCATTTGCGAGCGCGAATCTTTTGAAATCTTCTGTTTTAATTCGCCTTCCAATTCCTTAAATTCAGGTAAGCCTTTTTTATCTAGCAACTTGATGATGTGCCAACCATAATCGGTTTTAACGGGTTTGCTGTAATCATCTTTATTTTTAAGCGCAAATGCAGTTGTTTCAAACTCAGGAACCATTTGCCCTGAACCAAACCAATTCAATTCACCACCTTTTTTAGAGTTGGATTTGTCGTCAGAAAATTGTTTGCACAATTCTGTAAAATCACCACCTGCTTGTAGTTTTGAATAAATCTCATTTGCCTTTGCTTCAGCAGCATCGGTTGCCTGTTTACCTGAATCTTTCAGCGCTTTAATCATGATGTGAGCTACTTTCACTTCGCCTTGAGAAGCACGTTTGTCAACCACTTTTATAATGTGGTAGCCGAATTTTGTTCTAACAGGTTGAGAAATTTCTCCAACAGGTGTATTGTAAGCGCCACTTTCAAAAGGATAAATCATACGCATAGAAGTAAAGTAACCTAAATCACCGCTGTTATCTTTTGCAGATGGATCTTCGGATAGGTCTTTTGCCAGTTTACCAAAGTCTTCTCCTTTCAAAGCGCGTTTGCGTATTTCATTGATTTTGTTCCAGGCAGCCAATGTGTCTTTAGGCAATGCCTCAGCAGAAATTTTAATAAGAATATGGCTGGCGCGCACATCTGTTTTCATGCGCTCATACGCTTCTTTAATAAGGTTTTCCGTAACTGCTTTATCGGTCAGGTAAGGTTGCGCTAATTGTTTTTGATATCCGCTGAACTCCTGCTTGAACGCCTTTGCAGTGTCCATTCCTGCATCAACTGCCTCTTTCACTTTCAACTTAAAATTGATGTAAAGCTCCATGTAATCAGCTGGCGATTTTTTATCAATTGCCGCTCCGTTAGAGTTGTTCTTGTTGTAAACGTAAAGAAAATCGGATTTGGTAACCGGTTCGCCTGCCACTGTAAGAATTATAGGCTCGCCTTTTTGGGCATAAGATGCAAAGGAAATTGTTGCTGCAATTGCTGTAAACAGTAATTTTCTGGTCTTCATATTTTATTTGTAACTTGTTTGGTTGATATTGATAATTTTTCAGTTCGACAATTTATATTCGATTTTGGTATTCCGTATTTTTTTTCTTGTTTTACCTGCTGTAATTAGGCGCTTCGCTGGTAATGGTAATACCATGAGGGTGACTTTCAACTATACCCGCGCTTGAAATGCGAATGAATTTTGATTTTTGTAAAAACTCTATGTTGCTTGCTCCGCAATAACCCATTCCTGCCCGCAATCCGCCAATCATCTGGTAAATAACTTCTGACAAATTTCCTTTAAAAGGAACACGACCAACAATTCCTTCAGGGACTAACTTCTTAATATCGTCTTCTGCATCTTGGAAATAACGGTCTTTTGAGCCCTTTTGCATGGCTTCAATTGAGCCCATTCCTCGGTAATTTTTAAACTTTCTTCCTTCAAAAATTATGGTTGTTCCAGGAGATTCTTCAACTCCGGCAAATAATGAACCCGCCATTATTGTATTAGCTCCTGCAGCAAGTGCTTTTACTAAATCACCTGTAAAACGAATTCCGCCATCTGCAATTACCGGAACGCCTGAACCTTTAAGTGCTTTTGCTACTTCATAAACTGCTGTAAGTTGAGGCACACCAACACCGGCAATAACACGTGTAGTACAAATTGAACCCGGTCCGATACCAACTTTTACAGCATCGGCACCGGCTTTTGCCAAGTCTCTCGCTGCCTCTCCTGTAGCAATATTTCCAACAATTACCTGTAATTTCGGATATGCCTTCTTCACCTTTTTCAGCATATCAATGACCCCTTTAGAATGTCCGTGTGCAGTATCAATAACTATTGCATCAACACCAATTTTGTAAAGTGCATCTACACGCTCCATTGTATCAGCAGTAACACCAACAGCAGCAGCTACGCGCAATCTTCCGAAGTCATCTTTACAAGCACTTGGTTTAAGTTTAATTTTAATAATGTCTTTGTATGTAATAAGCCCTACTAACTTTCCCGTCTTGTTAACAACTGGTAGTTTTTCTATTTTATATTTCTGCAAAATAGCTTCAGCTTTTTGCATGTCTTTAGCATCAGATACGGTAATAAGATTTTCGCTGGTCATAATCTCTCGCACCGGACGGCTCATGCGCTTTTCAAAACGCAAATCACGATTGGTAACAATTCCAACAAGCTTATTATTTTTGTCCACTACCGGAATTCCGCCAATTTTAAATTCTTTCATGATAGCAAGCGCATCGGCAACAATGGCTGTTTCCGGAAGTGTAACAGGATCCTGAATCATTCCGCTTTCAGAGCGTTTTACCTTGCGCACTTCATTTGCCTGCGCCTCAATACTCATATTTTTATGCAACACACCAATACCGCCTTCCTGCGCCATAGCAATGGCCATAGCCGCTTCGGTAACGGTATCCATTGCAGCAGATACTATAGGAACGTTTATGCGAATTTTTTTTGTGAACTGAGTTGAAACGTTCACATCTCTCGGCATCACCTCTGAATATGCCGGAACAAGCAGCACATCATCATAGGTTAATCCTTCGCCAAGAAATTTGTTTGAATCGGTTGCCATAGTTGAATTTTTCTTTGGGTAAAAATTCGCGCAAAAGTAATAAAAAATGAATGATAAAAATGATAATTATCACCTTCTCAAAATTATGCAAACGGGCAAAAAATGTGGTTGAAAGACAATGTTTTTCGGTTGAATGAAAAAATAAATTTGCAGTTGAATGAAAAAAAACCTTACCTTTTGAACAAATTTTAAAAGAGAATAACGTGTTTAACCCTGAAATTAAAAACGTATGAAAAAGATAATTGTGCCCTTGGATTTTTCGGAAGATTCCGTTAATGCGCTTGACTTTGCTGTTAGTGTAGCAAAAAAATCAGATGCGGAAATAATGATGATTAATGTGATTAAAACCAGCCGTTTTGACTTTTTTAAAGGCGTAGAAAATGTTGCTACAAAAGGTGATTTTGAAACCCTGATTAGTAAATATGGTGATTTTAAAGATAAAATTCAATATAAAATAAGAAAAGGAAAAGTTTACCGTGAAATAGTTGAACAAGCCATTGAAGACAAGGCTTTTCTAATAATCATGGGTTCACATGGCGTTTCGGGATTTGAGGAAGTGTGGATTGGCAGCAATACTTTCCGTGTTGTGAGTGAAGCACCGTGCCCGGTAATTACACTGAGAAAAGAATTTCAAAAACGCAGCATTGATAGAATTGTTCTACCGATTGATACCACTTTTGAATCGCGACAAAAAATTCCTATGACTGTTGAAATTGCCAAACTTTTTGATGCTGAAATTCATGTGCGTGGCGTTTGCATTAATGAAGTGGAAAATGAACTGATAAAGGTCAAAAAATATGTTGCTCAGACCCGAGAAGTTATAGAAAAGCAGGGCGTTTCTAAAATTGTTGAAAGTGTTGCCGAAGGAAAAAATAAATCTAAAATGGCATTGGACTACGCTAAGGATATAAATGCTGATTTAGTGAGCATTATGACCGAACAGGAAGAAGATTTTTCACTAAATCTTATGGGAAGCTATGCACAATACATGGTTCACCACTCCAGCATTCCTATTCTGGCTTGTCATCCTCGCGAAGATTTGGTGGTAAAGACTTTTCTTAAATAAGTTTTCTTCATTCGTTATTCTTTACAAGAAAACTTTGCGTTCTTTGCATAAGGAACATCATAATCTATGAGCAAAGTTTACGACTATATAGTCATTGGTTCAGGCTTTGGCGGAAGCGTTTCATCCATGCGCTTGTCTGAAAAAGGATATAGCGTTGCCGTTCTAGAAAAAGGAAAAAAATACGAAACAAAGGACTTTCCGAAAAACAACTGGAACATCAGCAAGTACCTATGGATTCCTTTGCTTAGATGCTTCGGCATCCAAAAACTTACAATTTTCAAAGAAGCATTTATCTTAAGCGGTGTTGGTGTTGGCGGAGGGAGTCTTGTTTATGCAAACACGCTGATGCAGCCCGATGATAAATTTTACAGCAATAAGGTATGGGCACATTTTAAAGACTGGAAAAATACACTTGCGCCCTTCTACAATAAAGCCCGGTTTATGCTGGGTGTAGTTCGTAATCCTAAATTTTATGAGGCTGATAATGTGTTGCGTGAAATTGCCAAAGATATGGGCAAAGAAAGTTCATTTCAAGGAGTAAATGTGGGGGTTTATTATGGCGACACTAAAAAATTTACTGACCCTTACTTTAAAGGATTAGGGCCTGAAAGGCTTGGCTGCATTGAATGTGCTGAATGTATGGCAGGTTGTCGCCACCATGCAAAAAATACGCTTGACAAAAATTATTTGTGGTTCGCGCAAAAATTCGGAACTGAAATTTTTGCTGAGACATTGGTAGAAAAAGTTGAATTCATAAACGGTATTTATCACATTCACACGGTGAAAAGTACAGCATGGGTAAATTGGAAAAAAACAGTTTATCAATCAAAAGGCATTGTATTTAGTGGAGGTGTTTTAGGTACAATGGATTTACTTTTAAAACAGAAATACAAATATAAAACACTTGAAAATCTTTCAGATAAATTAGGATTTAACCTTCGCACCAACTCTGAGTCGCTCTGCGGAATAAGTGATTCTGACCGCAAACTAAATGACGGTGTTGCCATTACTTCAATTTTCAATCCTGACGAGCACACGCATATTGAAGTTGTGAAATTCGGTGAAGGCTCTAACTCCATGAAACTATTGGCAACACTCGCTACAGGAAAAGGAAGCCCCCTTGTAAGAACTTTAAAAATGTTTGGCAACGTTATACTAAGTCCTTTAAAATATTTCAGATTATTATTTGGACCAAATTGGTCAACCAATACTGTAATTTTATTGGTGATGCAAACACTTGATAACTCTATGCGCATGGCATACAGCAGAGTGCGCGGTGTGTATATGCAAAATGACGGACCCGAGAAAGTTCCGGCATATATTGAAAGTGGACAAAACGTAATGCACCGCTTTGCAAAAAAAGTAAACGGCACAGCAGGCAACGGAATTCTTGAAGTGATGTTTGATTTAACAACAACAGCTCACATTATGGGCGGCTGTCCTATGGGTGCAAACATTAATGAAGGAGTTGTTAATCCCGAGTTTAAAGTTTTTGGTTACCCCGAAATGTATATACTAGATGGTTCAATCATCCCCTGCAACTTAGGTGTAAACCCAAGTCTTACGATTACAACACTGAGTGAATATGCCATGAGCCATATTCCTAAAAAACAAGGTGTGGAAAGGGAAACGCTGGATGAAATGCTTTTATCAAAAAGCACAAATCAATAAGTGAAAACATTTCACAACTATACAAAGTCAATGAGAAAATCAATCTTATTATTTCTTTTTTCGGCAATTACTATTCTTTCTGCTTTTGCAGACAGCCTAAGTATTTCAGCCGATTCAATCAAACCTAATTCTTTCGCCAATAAACAAGCTAATGTTTATGTCTTTGATATAAAAGAAGAAATAGGCCCTTCTATCTGGAGAAAAATGGAGAAGGCTTTTAATCAAGCTATAGAACTAAAATCAGACCTGATTTTGCTGCACATGAATACATACGGAGGTGCAGTGGTTCAGGCAGATTCCATGCGCACAAAAATTCTTCATTCCGAAATTCCTGTTTATGTTTTTATTGATAACAACGCAGCTTCGGCAGGTGCGTTAATTGCTATTTCGTGTGACAGTATTTACATGCGCTCGGGCGCAAACATTGGCGCTGCCAGTGTGGTTAATGAAAATGGTGAAGTCCTTCCCGATAAATATCAAAGTTACATGCGCAGCACCATGCGCTCAACAGCTGAAGCCACAGGGCGCAATCCCAATATTGCAGAGGCAATGGTTGACCCCAGAATTTACATTGAAGGAATTAATGACTCCGGAAAAGTATTGACATTTACAGCCAAAGAAGCAATGGAGCATAATTTCTGCGAAGGAATGGGCGAAAATATTGATGAAGTTCTGAAACTTGCTCAGATTAAGGATTACAAAATCATACGATTTGAACCCACACGATTAGATAACATCATTGGTTGGTTAATCAGCCCTGCGGTGAGTGGAGTTTTAATCATGCTGATCATCGGTGGAATATATTTTGAAATACAGGCTCCGGGCATTGGTCTAGCCGGATTAGCAGCTCTTGTAGGCGCGTTACTTTATTTTGCTCCGCTTTATTTAGAAGGCCTGGCAGCCAACTGGGAAATACTGGTATTCTTTATAGGACTTATTCTATTGGCAATTGAAATTTTTGCCTTACCCGGATTTGGAGTAGCCGGAATTTCAGGAATTATACTGATGGTTTCATCGCTGATGTTAAGTCTGGTTGGCAATGTAGGGTTTGATTTTGACCCTGTAAGTGCTTCACGCGCAACCGAAGCTGTACTTATTGTTTTTACCGCACTTCTGATTGCAATTCCACTTTCAGTTTTTATTGGTTTCAAATTTCTGAACAGTAGTTTTTTCGGGCGACTTGCATTAAACACTGTTCAGGAAAGTTCGCAAGGTTATACCTCCGTTGATGTTGCGGCAGGGAATAATCTTGTAGGGAAAACAGGAGCAGCATTTACCGTTTTGCGTCCTTCCGGAAAAATTTCAATTGAGGGAGAAATATATGATGCAACCGCTTTAACAGGCTATATTGAAAAAGGCGAAGCTATTAAGGTGGTGAAATTTGAAACCGCACAAGCAGTAGTAGTGAAACTATAACCTGATTTATTTTTTTAAATTTTTTAATTCGCGTTTCAATTCTTTTTCTGAACCCGCTACTAGTTCCGCAAGTCTTTCAAGTTTTACTTTAAGTAAATTCTGATCACATTTTTTTTCGTCCACTAGTTCAATTTCATCCGCAATTTGAAGCGGTTCATTCATCCCCATCATTCCAAACGAAGATTTTATTTTGTGTGCAGTGCGTTTTAATTTTTCAAATTCAAGTTTCTTAAAACTGACTTTCATTTCCTTCAGCATCAGAGGCGTGTTTCGCAAATAAATCTCAATCATTTCAACCATAAACTCATCATCGCCACCAGTAAGTTCTTTCAAAGATTGAGTATTAACAAAAGAATCTGAATTGTTTTCTTGATGGTTATGATCTTTGCTTTCATTACCTGTCAGTGTCAAAATTTTATGCAACAACTCACCCTGCTTAAAAGGTTTTGAGAGGTAGTCGTTCATTCCTGCTTCAAAACACTTTTTTCGTTCTTCAACCAACGCATCTGCTGTCATTGCCATAATGGGAACCTGAGCTTTGTCTTTATCACGGTAGTTTCTTATTCTGCGTGTAGTTTCAAATCCATCCATTTCAGGCATCTGCACATCCATCAGAATAATGCTGTAATCATTCTTCTTAAACAACTCAAATCCAGCTTTACCATTTGGAGCAATATCAAGATCAGCATTCCATTGTTTGCGAATAATTTTATCAACCAAACGTTGGTTCATTTCGTTGTCTTCGCACAACAGAATTTTCATTCCTTTAAGACTAACATCTTCAGCCGGTGCAATTACCTTATTGATGAGCACAATATCTTCTTCACTTCCTTTCTCGAACTCAAGTGTAAAACTAAATAATGTTCCTGTGCCTTCATTGCTTTTCAGATTAAGCGTCCCACCCATCAGTTTTACAAGTTGATCAACAATGGTAAGTCCCAGTCCGGTTCCACCGTATTTACGGGTTGTATCGCTGCTTGCCTGCGTAAAACTATGAAACACCATATCCAATTTATCCTTAGGAATTCCAATGCCCGTATCTTCCACTTTAAACTGAACGATGCAGCGTTTTTCTGCTATACTTTTCAATTCAGCACTTACCTCAATCCATCCCTTTGAAGTAAATTTCATGGCATTGCTCACCAGATTAATAAGCACCTGATCTAATCGCACCGCATCCCCAATCAATGCTTCCGGTATTTTATGGTCAATATTGAAGATGAGTTTTACGTTTTTCTGTTTCGCTTTCAGCGCAAATAAACTCTTTACCGTTTTAATCACTTCCGGAAAGCTAAAAAGCGTTTGTTCAATGTTGAGTTTTCCCGCTTCAATTTTTGAGAAATCAAGAATATCGTTAATGATAACGGTTAGATTTTCTCCTGCCTGACGAATTGCACTAACGCTGTCTTGCTGATCACTATTGAGTTTGCTGCGCATCAACAATTCAGTAAAACCAATTATTGAATTCATTGGTGTGCGAATTTCATGACTCATATTTGCCAGAAATTGTTCCTTCACTTTTGCCGATTGTTCGGCCATATTTTTTGCATGAACTAATCTAAACTCTGTTTTCTTTTTCTCGGTAATATCATTAACGATTTCAATATGCTTTCCTATAAGTTCATTTTCTTCCTTAACAGGCGTATTGACAATTGATATCCAAAAAGGTCTTCCGCTTTTGTGATAATTAAGTATTTCTATATAGTACGGTTCCTTTTCTTCTTGTTTTTTACGGGCATAGGCAATAGTTTCCATATTAGAGTTTGGCCCTAACATGAGTGAACTGGGAGTTTTTCCTATAATTTCTTCTATTGTGTATCCTGTAATTCTTGTAAAGCCATCATTAGCCCATTCCACAATGCCGTCCGTGTTTGAAATAAGAACTCCGTTTTCTGTATTCTTTGCGACCAGTGATAGCTTATTGATTTCCTGATTTTTTCTTTTCTCTTCCGTGATATCATGTGCTATACCAAGAAACCCGGTTATTTCTTTATTCTCATTATAAAGTGATGTTATAGAAAGCAAAACCGGAAAACGAGATCCGTCTTTACGGATATATGTCCATTCAAGTTCATGAGGCAAACCAGTTTGTTTTGTTTTTGCGACAAACGTTTCAAACCCAGGTTGAATATTCAACTTCAATTCACGATTCAACTCTTCTGTTCTTCTTACTACTTCATTCTTATCGTGAAAGGGCTGTGGTGTTGACTTACCAATCAATTCAGCCGCAGAATAGCCTAATAATTCTTCAGCAGTTTTATTAAAGGTCATTATTATTCCATTAGGATCGGTAGAAATAATGGAAAAGTTAGCGCTGTCAAGAACAGCATTATTTAATGCGTTGGCTTTTATCAGATTACTTTCCAGTTCAACCTGGTCTGTGAAATCTTTTGCAACTGCATATATCATTCCTGTTTCAGGATCCGGAGCACATGTCCAGTCTAAAATTTTTAGTGAACCGTCTTTACAATAATAACGATTCATGAAATGAATGGTAGGTTCACCCATTGCTAATTTTTCAACTTCATTCAGCGTTGCCTGCAAATCATCGGGGTGAACAAACTCAAGAAAAGGTTTTGAAACAAGTTCCTCAAGTGTATAGCCTAATACTTTTTCAAAGGCAGGGTTCAGTTTTTTAAAATAGCCGTCTGTACCTGCTATGCAAAGCATATCAAACGAGAGCGAAAAAAATTTCTCGAACTCGGCAGAAAAGTTGAGTTTATTTTCTTTGGACTGAGGCATTCCTTTTTGCTGATTAACGCCCCTTTTGGTTTTACAAAATATTCAGTCTTCTTACCAAACCATCTTTGTTGGACCGGCTTACAGGAATAAGTTTTTCGTTCAGCACAATTGTATTTTCTTCAATGGTGTTGATTTTATCAAGCCTTACAATATAAGAACGGTGCACACGCATAAAGTCAGCAGAAGGCAATTTACTTTCAATTGCTTTCATGGTTGAAAGTACAGTGTAGCGTGCTGTTTTGGTGTAAATATTTACGTAATCCGAAAAAGCTTCTATGTAATAGATATTAGGCAAATCCAATTTCACTAATTTAGAATCCTGTTTAATCAAAAGTGAATTACTTCCCTCGCTTTTAACGTTCTCGTAAATCTGACGAGCCTTCTCAACCGCTTTCATGTAACGTGCAAACTGAACAGGCTTTAACAGGTAATCAGTTACATTATATTCAAATGCATCAACTGCATATTCCTTTTTAGAAGAAACAATAATAACCTGACAGGCGACTTCTACATTTTTTATAAATTCAATACCACTCATCTCCGGCATTTCAACATCCAGAAACATAAGATCTATCTGGTTGTCATGGATTACTTTCTGCGCCTCAACAGCATCTTTGCATTCTGCAACAAGATTAAGGAAATCACTACGCTCAACACATTTTCTCAAGGCTGCTCTTGAAAGTTCATCGTCATCAACAATTATACAGTTCATTTTGTGGTTATTTATTATTTAACAAAAATGCCGCTTCTACGGCATTTCAATGATTATTTTCCTACTCCTTCAACATTTAACTCAATGCACCAATGACCTGCTACACGGTTATTATACATATACAATTCAAATTTTACTTTAGGTCCTTTTTTTGCTTCATAACCTACTAGCTTTCTGAAGTTGGTATCTTCAAGATACAGGTCATTGGTTTTATCTTTATCCATCAGTTTCCATTCAGGACTTGATGCAAAACAGGCTTTAATTTTTTCTTTGAAGCTTTCAAACTCCTGAACCAGTTTGGCTTCCGGCACATCACCTTTTACAGTACTGGTTGCTATCAACTCTTCATAAGCTGGATACTCCTGACTGTCGTTCAGATATCCTTTATCTTTTCCTAAATGTGCAGTTGACACAAAGAACGGACGTGCTTCTCCTGAAATTTGTTTTGATGTTGCTTCGCCACGCAAACCGGTAAACTGTGTATTTCCGGCATCCACAATTTTTTTGAGATTGGTGCACAAATCATCCTGCGCAAAAGCAAAGGTAAAAACTGTAAAAAATGAGAGCGCAGTTAAAATTATTTTCTTCATACTTTTCAGAATGGTTCTGTTTAGGGTTCACAAAAGTAAGTGTTTTATTGAAATAGATGTAATTTTTCTTGAACGAAACAAATACAAAGCCATAATTTGATAAGCAGCCTATTTGTCTATATTTGCAGCCGCTTAAAAAAAGGATTAAAAAAACGGATGGAAACTACCATGAAAAAAATACAAATGGTTGACTTGAAAACCCAGTATGAGCATATCAAAACTGAGGTAGATGCAGCCATTCAGAATGTAATTAATACCACCACATTCATAAACGGCCCGGAAGTAAAATCTTTTCAGGCTGAACTGGAGAAATACCTTGGCGTGAAGCACGTTATTCCGTGTGCCAACGGAACAGATGCTTTGCAAATTGCCATGATGGCTTTAAATCTGCAACCGGGTGATGAGGTAATTACTGCCAACTTTACTTATGTAGCAACTGCTGAAGTAATTGCACTATTAAAATTAACACCTGTTTTAGTTGAAGTAAACCCCGACACGTTTACCATTGACCCCGCTGCGATTGAGAAAGCAATAACGCCAAAAACAAAAGCCATTGTTCCCGTGCATCTTTACGGACAGTGTGCCGACATGGAACCCATTATGGAAATTGCCCGCAAGCACAACCTGTTTGTGATTGAAGATGTGGCGCAGGCAATTGGTGCTGACTACACATTTAAAGATGGTAAAAAAGCAAAAGGCGGAACTATAGGAACTGTAGGCTGCACTTCTTTTTTTCCTTCGAAAAATTTAGGTTGTTATGGCGATGGCGGTGCCATGTACACCAATGACGATAAGCTTGCCGCACGAATACGAATGATTGCCAATCACGGGCAATCGGTGCAATATATACATGATGATATTGGAGTAAACTCGCGCCTTGACAGTATACAGGCAGCAGTGTTGAGAGTAAAACTGAAACACCTTGACGAATATGCAGCAGCCCGAAACAAAGCAGCTAACTATTATGATAAAGCATTTGCAAATAATTCTAAAATAAAAACACCGGCACGTGCTAAAAATTCAACACATGTTTTTCATCAATATACCTTGGTGTTGAATGGTATTAATCGCACGGAATTGAAAGAATACTTAGCTAGCAAAGATATTCCGGCAATGATTTATTATCCAAAACCTTTGCATCATCAGAAAGCGTATGCAAATTCTGCATTTAAAGATTCAGATTTTCAAACAACTATTCACTTATGCAAGAATGTAATATCTCTGCCGATGCACACGGAGATGGATGAGGAAACATTAAAATACATCACCGAAAACGTTTTAGAATTCGTAAATAAATAGGTGCTTCGACTACACTCAGCATGACACACTCAAATTAAATCATTGACAAATTAATTAAAGATGAACATAGCAGTTGTAGGAACAGGATACGTTGGATTGGTTACCGGAACTTGTTTTGCCGAAACGGGAAACAACGTTATCTGTGTGGATATTGATGTGGAGAAAGTCCGCAAGATGAAGGACGGCATTGTGCCGATTTATGAACCACACCTTGATGTGATTTTTGAACGCAACATCAAACAAGGTCGTTTAACATTTACTACCAATCTTGCTGAAGCCATTGAAAATGCAAAAGTTATTTTTCTTGCGCTGCCTACACCTCCCGGTGAGGATGGTTCTGCCGACCTCTCTTATATTTTAGGTGTGGCAAACGATTTAGGAAAACTCATTAAAGATTACAAAGTAATCGTTGATAAAAGCACCGTACCCGTTGGAACTGCCGAGAAAGTTCGTGCAGCCATTGCAAAAAATGCAACGGTTGAATTTGATGTAGTGAGCAACCCGGAATTTTTGCGTGAAGGTTTTGCAGTAGATGATTTTATGAAACCCGACCGCGTTGTCATCGGAACAAGTTCAGAGAAAGCGCAGCATATTATGGGCGACCTTTTCAAGCCGTATGTGCGTCAGGGAAATCCTGTGATATTTATGGACGAGAGGAGTGCCGAGCTTACTAAATATGCAGCCAACGCTTTTCTTGCTACCAAGATTACCTTCATGAACGAGATTGCCAACCTCTGCGAACTATTAGGCGCTGATGTTGACAAAGTGCGCATCGGCATTGGCTCTGATGACCGCATCGGGAAACGCTTTCTTTTTCCGGGCATTGGTTATGGCGGAAGCTGTTTCCCAAAAGATGTGCAGGCCATTGCAAAATCGGCAAGTGATGTGGGCTACAACTTTGCCCTGTTGCAAGCGGTGATGGAAGTAAACGAGAAACAGAAAACCATTATCGTTCCTAAAATTCTGGAATACTTTGGTGGTTCACTGAAAGGAAAAAAGATTGCCCTATGGGGATTGGCCTTCAAGCCCGATACCGATGATATCAGGGAGGCACCCGCTCTTTATATTATAGAAGAATTGCTGAAAGCCGGTGCGGAAGTAACGGCTTTTGACCCCGAAGCTATGAACAATGTTAAGAAACTACTGGGAACAAAAATCAACTTCACCGA
>CAMBRL010000059.1 GCA_945870105.1 Chitinophaga pinensis | reverse complement strand
CACTATTTCAGGCGTTTCAATAGTATTACTCTGATGAAGCGCACGGTCAAAAATATAGGCTTCGAATTTTATCGTATCAAAATTTGAAAGCGGATTATTGATGTAAAGTGCTATATCAATTTCTCCTTCAAGTGTTTTGTTTTGGCCTTCAGGAGTAATATTTGGAATACGTGAATTATTAGGTTGTGCAAGCACCACTTCAACAAAAGTTCCATTCTGCTTTTCAAAATACTTTACATAAAAATTGTAGTAATGCAAACTACCCTCATTAAAAGGAGGAAATGTATCCTGCTGGTCAAGGCCTATATCGCCATCACCATCCGTAAACTTAAATTTTAAAACACCGATTGAATCTTTGCCCTGCGTATTCTGGTACTTTACAAAATCGAGGTAGTCAATCTGTGGCTCGTCAGGAAAATCATTTCTTTTCAGGCACGAAGAGAAACCAACAACCAACAGAAACAAGACAAATAAACTTACTTTTGAATTCTTATTCATAATGCAAAAATAAGGATTTTAAGTCAAACAGATTTGAGCACCATAACAGAGAAAATATTCGCAATAAAAACGGAGAGTGCCTTTGAAAAAACTGCTTTAGCGGTTTTTCAGTTACAACACGAAAATTGTCTTGTTTACAGGCAATTTTGTGATATTCTGAAAATCAATCCTGCCGAAATAAAATCAGTAAATGATATTCCGTTTTTGCCAATTGAGTTTTTTAAATCTCACGTTGTCACCCTGAGCGTAGTCGAAGGGCCTAATTCTAAAATATTCACCAGCAGCGGCACAACAGGAACTGTTCAGAGTAAACACTTTGTTTCAGATGTTTCGGTTTATGAAGAAAGTTTCAGAAAAGGGTTTGAACACTTTTACTGCAATATAGAAGAGTATTGTTTACTCGCCTTACTTCCCTCCTATCTGGAGCGCGAAGGCTCATCATTGGTTTATATGGTTGATGATTTAATCAAGAGCACTAAAAATCCCGACAGTGGTTTTTATCTCCGTAACTTAAATGAGCTTTCAGAAAAATTAAAATCGCTTCTTGCAAAAGGACAAAAAGTAATTCTACTCGGTGTTACCTATGCTTTACTTGACTTAGCAGAACTATTATCTGCTCCTCTTTCCGGAGAACTTATTATTATGGAAACAGGTGGTATGAAAGGCAAACGGAAAGAATTGCTGCGCGAAGAATTACATCAAATCCTTTGTAAAAAATTTGGAGTTAATGTTATTCATTCCGAATACGGAATGACAGAATTGCTTTCACAGGCTTATTCAAAAGTAAACGGAATTTTTAATTGTCCGCCCTGTATGAAAGTGTTGATACGTGATGTAAATGACCCTCTGAAAATTCTTGAACCTGGAAAAAGTGGTGGCATTAATGTGATTGACTTAGCCAACATCAATTCCTGTTCGTTTATTGCAACACAGGATTTAGGAATACTTCACAACGATGGAAGTTTTGAAGTAAGCGGCAGATTTGACAATTCTGATTTGCGCGGCTGTAACTTACTTGTACAGTAATTACGCTGCTTTCACCAAAAAATAATTCTTCTTCCCTTTCTGCACCAACAGGTATTTATTGTAGAGCAGATCAACAGCAGTTATCTTTTTTTCTAAAGCTATTTTCTCTTTGTTTATACTGGCTCCATTGCCTTGTATGGTTTTACGCGCTTCCCCTTTTGATGGAAATACTGCTGCTTTTTCTCCCAACAAACTCACTACATCAATTCCTTCTGCAAACAAATTTGCATCAACTGAAAATATTGTATCTGCATCAAAGGCATCTTCAATTTCCTCTCCTGATAATTTTTTAAAATCTTCAAACGAACTTCCGAAAAGTATATCGGTAGTTTCTTTGGCGCGTTGTAATGCTTCCGCAGAATGAACACGCGTAGTAATTTCATCTGCCAATACTTTTTGCAGTTTACGCAAATGCGGTTCTGCTTTGTGCTCTGCTTCCAAGGTTTCGACTTCTTCTTTTCCTTTCAATGAGAAAATGCGGATATACGTAGCAACATCTGAATCGCTTGCGTTAAGCCAGAACTGGTAAAATTTGTAAGCAGAAGTTTTCTTCGCATCTAACCAAATATTACCGCTTTCTGTTTTACCGAATTTTGTTCCGTCTGCTTTTTTAATTAACGGTGTTGTCAGCGCAAACGCTTCTCCCCCATCTTTTCTGCGTATCAGTTCTGTGCCGGTTACTATGTTTCCCCATTGGTCGCTGCCGCCCATTTGGAGTTTAATTCCTTTATTTTTCCAGAGCCAGTAAAAATCATAGCCCTGCACTAACTGGTAAGAAAACTCAGTGAATGACATTCCTGTTTCCAGTCTGTTCTGAACCGAATCCTTTGCCATCATATAGTTCACGGAAATGTGTTTTCCTACATCACGGATAAAATCAAGGAAGGTGAAGTTCTTGAACCAGTCGTAATTATTAACGATCTCAGCAGAGTTTTTTCCGCAATTAAAATCAAGAAATTTCTCCAATTGTTTTTTCTGTGAAGAAAGATTATGATTCAATGTTTCTTCATTCAGCAAATTTCTCTCTTGTGATTTTCCGCTCGGGTCGCCCACCATTCCTGTTGCACCGCCAACCAATGCAATGGGTTTGTGTCCACAACGTTGAAAATGCAGCAAAGTCATTATCTGTACAAGATTTCCAACGCCCAATGAATCAGAAGTAGGGTCAAAGCCGATGTAGCCACTCACCATTTCTTTGTTCAGTAATTCTTCTGTTCCGGGCATGATGTCCTGCAACATGCCGCGCCATTTCAGTTCTTCAACAAAGTTCATACGTTTATCTTAAGCTACTGCCTTTTCAGTTTTCTCTTCGTAAAATTTCTTCCCCGTTTTTGCCATCTCTTCCAGCAATGCGGGAGGATTGAAACGCGCACCATAAGCAGTTGCCAGTGTCTTGCAATCTTCCACAAACTGGCGCACACCAATCATATCAATGTATGAGAAGATACCACCTGTGTAAGGAGGAAAGCCCCAGCCAAGGATAGAACCGATATCACCATCACGCGCTGATGTCAATACATTTTCTTCCAGACATTTCACGGCATTCAATGCCTGATAATGCAACAAACGTTTTTTCAAAAGCTCAACATCGGGTTGTTCTTTTGCAAGAGGAAAATGTTCTGCCAATCCAGACCACAGGTGTTTTTTGCCACCGTCTGTAGGGTATTCATAAAAACCTTTTCCTGCTTTTTTGCCGGGGCGCTCCAACTTTTCCATAAAGAGCCTTCCCACTTTTGCTTCTGCTCCTTCATTTACTTTTCCTAAATCTTTCTCCGTTTGCTTGTTGATTTTATACATCAGCTCAATGCTAACTTCATCTGCAACGGCAAGCGGACCAACAGGCATACCTGCTGCTTTTCCTGCGTTCTCAATTAATGACGGAGCAATACCTTCCTGCAACATATTCAGACCTTCTGCAATGTAAGTGGAGAAAATACGTGAGGTATAAAATGCTCTTCCGTCATTAACCACAATAGGTGTTTTCTTGATGCGTTTTACATAATCAATTGCCATAGCAATCGCGTAATCCGAAGTTTTCTTTCCAAGAATAATTTCAACCAGTTGCATTTTATCAACCGGTGAAAAGAAGTGGATTCCGATAAAATTTTCAGGACGAACCGATGCTTCTGCCAATCCTGTTATAGGCAAGGTAGAAGTGTTGGAAGCATACACTGCCGTTGGCGGCAAGACAGCTTCAGTTTCTTTGGTTACACTTGCTTTCAGCGCGCGGTCTTCAAAAACTGCTTCAATAATCAGCTCACTGCCTTCCACTGCTTTCGGGTCGGCAGTAGTAACAATGCGCGCTAAAATTTCATCCGCTTTTTCTTTGGTCATGTGACCTTTGCTGACTTTCTCATTCAACAATTTCACCGAATATGCTTTTCCTTTTTCGGCATCTTCAATTGAACGGTCCTTCAAAACAACATTCAATCCGGCAACTGCTGAAACATAAGCAATTCCCGCTCCCATCATTCCCGCACCTAATACTCCCACTTTAGTAAGTGTATTTGCAGGAACATCTTTTGGTCGCGCTGCTCCGCTGTTAGCGGCATTCATGGTGAAGAACAAAGTGCGTATCATATTTTTCGCCACCTGCGACATAGCACATTGCGTGAAATAACGCATCTCTACTTTCAGTGCTCTATCAAAATCCAGTTGCAAACCTTCGTAAACCGAATTCATAATGGCAGTAGGGGCCGGATAATTGCCAAATGTTTTCTTTTGTAACAGTGCGCTTCCTGCCATAAATACACGCACTCCTGTTGGTGTCTGCACACCTCCTCCGGGAATTTTAAATCCTTTATCATCCCACGGCTGCACTTTTTTACCCACTGTTTTTATCCATTCCACAGCAGCAGGAATTAATTCTTCTTTTGTCGCAACCAGCTTATTCACCAATCCTTTTTCCAGCGCCTGTTCAGGGCGAAGTTTTTTTCCTTCTAATAAAAGCGGAAGCGCTTGTTCAATGCCAATCATGCGTGGCAAACGTTGTGTTCCTCCTGCTCCGGGAAGCAAGCCTAATAATACTTCGGGCAAACCTATTTGTGTTTTTGCATCGTTGACAGCAACGCGAAAATGAGACGCTAAACAAAGTTCAAAACCTCCGCCCAATGCAGTGCCGTTGATGGCAGCAACCACAGGCTTGCCGCAGGTTTCCATCTTGCGATACAGCTTGTGCAATACACCTGATTTCTCCATCACCTGTTCCGGAGTTTTCACTGCCGCAATCATTTTTAAATCTGCTCCTGCAATAAATTCCTTTTTATCGGAAGTAACAATAATGCCTTTCACGTTGGCATCTTTTACAGCTTTATCAAATGCTTCGTCAAAAGCAGCTATTGATTCCTGATTGAGCACATTCATCGTTGAATTCTTCATGTCAAAGCTGATGAGGGCAATGCTGTCTTCGAGTAGGGTGTAGTTTATCATGGTATTTGTTTTTCCTTCCCCTCTCCTTTTGAAGGAGAGGGGTCAGGGGTGAGGTTTTAATAGTTTATTACTTGTTGTTCCATTACTTTGGGCAACTCACGGTATTCGTATTGTTGTGTTCTTAATTGCGGCTCAAATCCTGCTTCTTTAATTGCACGCTGAATTCCTTCGGAAGTAAAGCGGTGCGGTGCGCCTGCCACCGAAACCACATTCTCTTCAATCATGATAGAACCAAAATCATTGGCGCCTGCATGCAGACAAATCTGCGCTGTCTTTTCTCCAACCGTTAGCCATGAAGCCTGAATATTAATCACATTCGGCAGCATAATACGGCTCATAGCAATCATGCGGATGTATTCTTCTGCGCTTACATTATTGGAAATTCCTTTCACACGTTTTAACAAAGTACCATCATCCTGAAAAGGCCAGGGGATAAAAGCAAGAAATCCTTTTGCATCTTTTGGTTTTTCACTTTGCACTTCACGCAGCCAAACCAAATGTTCAAAGCGCTCATACAAGGTTTCAATATGCCCGAACATCATGGTTGCTGATGTGGTGATATTCAATTGATGCGCAGCACGCATCACATTCAACCACTCCTGTCCGCCACATTTGCCTTTGGATATCATGCGCCTTACACGGTCATTCAATATTTCTGCTCCTGCACCGGGCAATGAATCCAAACCTGATTCTTTCAAGGCTTTCAATGTTTCAGTGTGCGAAATTCCTTCCAGCTTGCTAATGTGCGCAACCTCAGGCGGACCTAATGAATGCAGTTTTAAATTCGGATAAAGACTTTTTAGCTGACGAAATAAATCGGTGTAAAATTTCAAGCCCAATTCAGGGTGATGACCACCTTGCAGCAATAATTGTTCGCCACCGTAACGAAATGTTTCTTCAATCTTTTGTTTGTATTGTTCAATGGTGGTAATGTAACTTTCGGGATGACCGGGAATACGGTAGAAATTGCAGAATTTACAATTGGCAATGCACACATTGGTGGTGTTTACATTGCGGTCTATTATCCAGGTAACTTTATTATCGGGTTTTTGTTTTTTGCGCAACTCGTTGGCAACAAACATCAGTTCGCTCAGAGCTACATTCTGAAAAAGGAACATGCCTTCTTCAATAGTGAGGAACTCAAAATTAAGGGCGCGGTCTAATAAGGTTTCTGTATTCATTTTCTACGGGCTTGCAAAGATAGAATTTATGGCATATAGTTTATATGCCTAAAACACAAGATTCAAAGAAGAAAACAGAGGACTAAAGGAAGAATTTATCTACACCGCCTCCACTTCCTTCAACTTCGCATTCGCAACATTCACTGCAAAGTCAAAGAATATCTTCACCGCTTTGGTAAATTTAAATTGTCCTTCGGCACGGAACAATACATTTTTGCGGTGCCAGATACTGATGAACTCATTAAAATCGGCCACTGAAGTTTTTTCCAACACCTCCCATTTAGATGATTGACGGAGCATCTGTTCTGTTTCGGCCATGTCAAAAACACCCACTTCAATGGCATCACGGAAATTCTTTCCGCTGTAGTCCAGCTCGCGGCAAAGCAAAGCAAGAAACAACACAAAATCGCGGGTACGCTTTTCTGTTCCTTCGGTGGAAGTGAGGTAAGCAATTTCGGAATCAATCACCAATTCATACCCGTAACTCTGGGTAAAAAATTCGCGGTATTCTTCTTCCTGCAACTTCAGCGAAACGAAGGTGGGGTTAGGGTAGATTACAAAACGCCCGTCAACCAGAGCGCTTACAATTTCACGGTGTTCACTTGGATAGCTTTGCATAAACTTTAATTTTAGGCATTAATAAGGTGGCATCGGCCAGTTTTATTTCGTAACGCTTTTCGTCCTTATATTCTATTACCAGATCTTCGTCCAGCAACATGTTAGAGAGCGTAAAAAATTTAGATAAGGTAATGTTTTCGGTCTGTTCTTCCAGCGAAGTCAGGCACCATTTGTAAAAATCTTTCACGCCATCATCTTTCACCAATTGCTCTTTAAAGAAAGCGGCATCGGGCAGCCACTCCACATCTTCTTCGCTTTCGTTGAAAAGAATTTCGGGGGTCAGGTAGCTGAACTGATCAATGTAAAACTCGGCCTCGGCAGCAAATGCCTTGGAGGTAACGCTTGATTTTGTTCTGCGCACAATGTGCGGAAGTGCTGCAACGTATGCTTTAGGATCATCAATATTTTCCACGAAATGATAAAAGCCGTTGAGAATAATAGAATCACTTTTGATGCGCTCCAGCAGCGGCAATAATTCGCGGGTAAGCTTGCTCAGCGTTTTATCTAATTCCGATTTTGCATTTACAGCGCAGGCATACAGCTTTTCAAACTCCAGTTTCAATTCATAATTATCCGAAAGCAAACGTCTTTCATTGGAATACTGCTGCAATTGAATAATCACATTCACAATGGAATCAGCACGCTCTTTATCCAGAATTCCATTGAGTGGAATAATGTATTCGTCAATCCAGAAGTTAGCACGCTGAATACGTGTGGAGAAAGCAGAATGATTGCCGACATTTACTTTCAGCGCTTCGGTATCGCGCAGCAGGCGTTGCGTTTGTCCTTCAATATCACTCAGGAAATCTTCAATTACATTAATAATTTCCTGAGCTAGTAATACAACTCGGAAACCGGTTGTCTCCGTTTTCAATGCCGTGAAATGATTGAAAACTGCCTGATACCTGTTCTTGAGTGTCTCCGGCAAGTTGAGAACAAAATCATTGAAAAGATATTCTAGAAAAGGAATGTAGTTTCGGTTGAGTTTGTATTCACCTGTTGAAAGTTGTCGGCAGAATTTTACTTCCGTAGTAAGCCTGTAAAGTGAAATCTTGCTTTCGTTCTTTGCATTGTAGTCATGAAGCAGACGCATGAACTTATCTGAATCAATCATGAAATGCGGCTTGCCCGCAGCGAATGCGCTGTGCACAAACTCATAATGCGTATTCAGGAACCGCAGTATCTCTTTACCCGATAGATTTAAGTTGCTCATGGTTTAATTCGCATTTCTGTAAGTAACAGGAAATGATTGTAACTCGCCAAAAGTAATTTTAGGTTTACGGGCTCCTTTATCTTTTGCCTGTACCAGCGGTTCTTTCACCAAGTAATACTTCTGAATTCCTTCTACTTTACGTGGTGCAGCAAAGATCGGAACAAAGTTGTGGTCGATGCAAAAACGCACCAGTTGCTTCACGTTCTTTTGTCCGATTGCATCCAGCTCATCTACATAAATCACAATCTTATTTTCAGGATCGCTGTGTACCAGATCTTTCAGAATGTTCAGGAAGAGATACAATTTAAGAACAATGTTAGTTCCGCGCGATTGCACCTGTTTAGACAAATCAATTTCTTCGCTTTCGCCTGTAACTTTGGTAATCTCTACTTTAATGGTAAACAAATCAGTGATGTCTACCGGTTTGCCTTTGCTGTCTGTCAGTTGTTTCTCCAGGGCTGCTTTGCTTTCGCTGTAACCGTTGTCAAAATCAATTCCTCCTGTAAATTTCAAACGGGAGATTTTTTCCAAGTCCTGAATCATTTCTTCGTTCTCCACAATTTTCACACGCACACTCTGAATATTCGAAACCGGATATTCGGCAAGTTTTGCGTTGTAGCTTTTGTAGATAAAAGTTTTAAAATCGTTGAACTGTGTAAGGAAAGAATGCGTTGGATTTCCAATTTCGTAAGAAAGTGTATCCAGCAAATTACTAATAACCTTATCCATTTGCGGAATGTTGCTGATCTCTTCTTCTACTTCAGTAACAAACTCTTTTATATCCTGAATGTCTTTGTCCAGTTTTTTGTTGATGGCATCTTTCAGCTCTTTGCGTTGCTCACGCGTTGCCCTGAAACTGTCATACACACGGTAAAAGCGGTCGTAGATTTTATCAAAGGGTTCGTTTACCGTTTCATCGGTTTGCAGAATATCGTTCTTGGCAACAATGTGTTCGTATTGCTCGCGATATTTTGAAAGATTGGCGTGCAGTCTGTTCAGTTCAAGTTTACGTGCAGCCAATGTATCTTTCTCTTTTGTTATCTCCGCATCTTTCGCATCTATCTTGCGCTGAATATCGCTGAGTGTTTTTCTCAGCTTGCTGTTCACCAATGCTTCGTTTTCTTTTTTAGCTGCAACCAACGAAGGTTTATCGTTAATCTTCTTAATCAGCTTTGCTGTATCTCCAATGGATTGAGCCAGTTTTTCAACCTGTTGTTGTAAAGTGCTGCGGTTTTTTATCGCCTCTAACTGAATGCTTTTTTCCGCAAGTTCTTTCTTCTTTGTCTTTACTTCGTCCTGCAATTGTTTTACAGTCGGAGGGTGTTTCAGTTCAATTCCTTTTACATCAATTTTTCCGTCAAAGAACGAAAGCGGCAAATCTGCTTTGGTAATTTTTTTCTTGATGTGTGATTTGGTTAAGAAAGCCACATCGCTGCTCAGATACGTGTAAACTTTACTGATTACATCAGGCTTTGAAGAGATATTCTGATAAAGCAGGTTGTCAAAATCCTTGATGTTTTTTTGCTGCTGCTCAATTTCGTCATTCAGTTTTTTGATGGCACCCTCCACTTCCTGCAATGTAAATTTACTACGGTCGAGTTGCATTATTTGCGCTTCAATATTTATGCGCTGACGGTTTTCTTCTTCGTACTTCGCCATAATGCCCTGGAACATCAGGTTGTCTTCCGTTGGCTCAAAATCTGCCACTTCAGCCAGTTGTTTATTTATTTCTTCAATGGCATTTGTTGCGTTGGATATCTGATTGTTCAGATTTGCTTTTTCGGTAATCAAATGGTCGCGCTGGTGTTTCAGCGTGTATTCAATTTTATTTTCCAGTTCACGGATAGACAATGAAAGCGGACTTTCAGAACCTGTCTTTTCCCACAGTTCCTTTTCAATGGCGTTAAAATGCAACACAAAGGTGTGCTTCAGTTTTGCCAAAATATGTTCTTCGGTTGAAAATTTATCGTTCAGCAATTTCAGCTTTTCAAAATCCTGTTTTACTGCCGAAAGATTATCCAGGTGATGTTTCTTTTTCTCGAACTCATTAATTTTCTCAAAGCTTGAACTGGTAAAAACATTCAGTGAAAGATCTTGTTTGTTATCAGCAATCAAAAGTGCATTCTTAAAAGACTTCTCGCTGATATCGCTGGTTTTAATAAGGTGGCGATAAATCTCTGTAAAGCTGTTAGAGAACGAACGGCCTTTGCGTTTAACTTCGCGCTTAATCCAAACCACAGGATTTTTTGTGCGGTCTGAGTTGTAAACCGTGTTGTAAAGGTCTTCTCCTTTCAGCAATACAGGCGGGTCAAGCGGATTTTGTTTGGTAAGTTCTTCCAGAATTTTGTCCCAACGTTTTACCTTGGACGAGTCAGCCGATTTCTGAATAAAGTTTTCTTCTTTAAATGCTCCGGGCAAACGGTAATACTCAATTGTGTTTTCAGGAGTTGCCTTTGCCAGTATGCAATAATATTCGGTTTTAAAGATTTCAAAAATGATGAAACTGTGCAGACTTGTTCCGTCAAAATAGTGTTTCATGGAGTCTGCCAGCTTGCGGTTATCCTCAAAACGCATCTGTTCTTTATCCGTGATGTAAAGAAAGTTAAGCGTGTTCAGGAACGAACTTTTCCCCACGTTGTTTTCCGCAGTCATCTGAATGCTGTGGTTCTGACCAATTTGAATTGCTGCCTTGGCATACAATTCTGAGTTTATAACTATGATTCTGTTTAGCATGGTACGTAGTATCTATAAAATGCAAAAAAATGATTTTTGGGGTTAACTTGCAATTATGTTTATCAACCAATGTTGATAACATTTTTGGGATTGATTCTTTTGCCACAGATTACACTGATTAGCACAGATTGAAATCACAGAATTAATAGGAATAAAAATCTGCTACAATTTGTGTAATCTGTGGCATACATTATACTTTTGCACTAAATCTTTTTTGTTGAAACTCAGCTTCCGCCCTTATACACTGCAACTCAAAAATCCTTTCGGGTTGGCACATGGCACACGCAATACAACAGCCATTGTTTTAACACAACTGGAACATACAGGAATTATCGGTTGCGGTGAAGCCTCGCTCCCGCCCTATCATGGCGAAACGCAGGAAAGTGTGAAAGCATTTCTTTCTAAACTGGAGTTGGAACAATTTGAAGATCCGCTGCAAACCGGAAAGATATTATCCTACGTTGATAAAATTGAAAAGGGAAACAATGCCGCCAAAGCATCCATAGATATTGCACTGCACGATTTAGTCGGGAAGATTTTAAGAAAACCCTGCTATGAATTTTTCGGAATAAAAAACCCGGAGAAAAAATTATCAAGTTATACCATTGCCATTGATGAGTTGAAAAATCTGCCGAGGAAAATAAAAGAGGCAAAAGATTTTAAAATCCTGAAAATAAAATTGGGAACAAAGGAAGATGAAAAGATTGTTCACATCGTAAGAAATGAATGCAATAAACCCTTGTATGCCGATGCCAACCAAGGCTGGAAGGATAAAAGCATGGCACTTGAAATGTTGTACCTGCTTAAAGAAAATGGTTTTGAAGTAGTAGAACAACCCATGCCTGTTAATTGCGCAGACGATGATATGATGTGGCTGAAAGAAAAAAGTCCGCTTCCTCTTTTAGCAGATGAATCTGTTAAACGTTTTACAGATTTGGAAAAGACAGCAGAGCTTTTTCACGGCATCAATATCAAACTGATGAAAACAACAGGAATGGCAGAAGCATATAAAATGATTTTAAAAGCACGTGAATTAAAAATGAAAATTATGCTGGGCTGCATGACCGAAACTTCGTGCGCGATTTTAGCAGCCTCACATCTTGCTTCACTTGCTGATTATGTTGATTTAGACGGACCATTTCTGATTAACAACAATCCGTTCAGAAATCCTGAACTGATGGATGGCTGTATCATTACTCCTGAAAAACCGGGAATTGGTTTGTATTTTTAAATAAAAACTATTTTTGAATCATTAACCAAACTAAAATCTATGAAAAAAGTTATACTTTTTATCATCTTATCCTTCACATTTCAACTGGTTTTTGCTCAAAAAGAAGAGTGGACAAAACAATTTGATAAAGTGAAAGAGGCGACTACACTTGATGATGATTTTTATGCAACACCTGAAGCGTCAAAAATTCCTGCACTTGTTGCAAAATACCAGGAGGCACTTGACCTTATAGCAGCGGTTGAAGCAAAGTCTTCGGAATATACCGATGCTGCAAGATATCGCAAATCATGGATCTATACTTCCATTGCTTATTTATACTCAGAAGTTCAGGATTATAAAAAACAAAAAGAGTATGCGGAGAAAAGCTTGAGTGTATGGCCTTATTTGAGCAGCATAAGCTATTCAGGTGTAGAAAAACATTTAAAGTTCAATGAATCAGACCCCTTAGACCGGCAATACACCCGTATGATCTCTCTTGCTATATGGGGGAATTATGAAACCAAGAATTACAGTCGCGTTTATGAGTTGGAAACCACTTACGAATCCATCAAAAAGGGACTTGACAGTTACCTCGAATGGTCTATTTATTATGACGTTGCCCGGACTTACCACGCTGAAAAAAGCAATGAGCTCAAGGCTGAACGATGGGTAAGAGCATTGGAAAAATGGCCTGCACTCAGTAGTGAAGATAAAGTGGATAATGATGGACCTTTTAATTACATGACAGAACGGGTCAGTTACATGAGTACCACCGACAATTCTCTCAAACTACGTGCAGCCAAAGCCTTATATGCCGTGGAAAAATATGCTGATGCTGATAAATGGTTCGGCTCTTATGCCAAATCTGCAAGCAATCCTTCACTGGATATCGGCTGGACCTATTCAGAATCTGCCATGAAAGAACCGGACAAAACCGATGCCCGCAATTCTGTAAATATCATTGAACAGTATACTTCCGGTTTCTCGGAATATGAATGGGAGCGCTTGCAAAAAGTATATGAATTTATTGGCGATGAAGCTAAAGTACAGGAAATAAAAAGCAAAATTGCTGAAGCAAGAAGAAAAGCAGAAGAGGAGCGCAGACTGAGAGAAAAGCGCGAAGAAGAAGAACGCAGATTGCAGGCAATACGTGATGAAGAAGAACGCAAACGAAGAGAAAAAGAAGAACGCAAACGCGATGCACGCGGAAGATTTTCGGTTGCTGTTTCAACCAACCCTTTAATGTATATATGGGATGATTATCCTGTTGCTCTTGATATACGGATAGGAAGAGTAGTGAGTGAATTCAGGGTAAACTTTTCCAATACCAGAGACAAAGGTGATAAATACCGTTTCGGACAATATAAATTAAGCAACAATTCAACTAGTGCAAATCCTTATCACTATAAAGGGATGGAATATTCATACACACTGAAGATACTTGCCGGAAAAATGGAAACCAAAAGTGTTGGCAGAAGAAAACAGATAGTAGGTGGTTATGTTGGCTTTCAACCACGTTATGCAAAGTATGATTTCGCATCAGAAGCCTATACATTTATGGACTCTACCACCATGATTCCTCAAACATTTAATAATATTAGCGCTTCTGCAACACGCTACGAATTTTGCATTCTTGCAGGTTTCTTAGGTGATAATCTTGGTGGATTTTTTCACATTGATTATTATTTTGGAGTTGGTGTGGGTTACAGAACACTTGATATTGCTGCTACATTACCCGATGGATCACCTGACCCAACATTTAAATACGAAAACTATTCTTTTGATGATAATGGTGACAAACGATTTGATCCAGACAGATGGAATAAATTTTACGTTCCTGTACGTTTTGGTTTCAGGATTGGAATAAATCTTTTGTGATTTTCATAAGTGTATGAAAATTGTATATGTGATACATTATTAATCCCCTAAAAAACCAAAACCATGTTTTTCGCAGTTAAACACACCATCAGCAATCCGGGAGAATTCTGGACACGCGCACAGGCAGCATTGCCAAATCTTCCTGAAGGAATAAAAATTCACAGTGTATTACCTAATGCAGCAGGAGATGATGCCGTCTGTGTATGGGAAGCTAATGACCTTGAACACATAACCAATTTTCTGGAAACTAACACAGGCGATGTTTCACACAACCACTACATTGTGGTGAATGATGCAACCGCAATGGGCTTACCTAAGTAAGGTTTCCGACACTTAGTTGCAGTTTTTCGAGCGCGTTTTGGTGTCTGTCCCAGACTTCCATTTCGCGCTCTAAATTTTTCTTGAGTTCGTTGTAACGTTCAAAAACAGTAGCATCTTTCAGTGCTTCGCTATAAAATTCAGGGTCAAGCAGATTGTCGTCCATTTCTTTTATAAGTTGCTCCAAACGCTCAATTTCTTTTTCGTTTTTCTGAACTGCTGCTTGCGCATGCTTCAGTTCTTTTTCCAGCTTTTTCTTTTCCTCCTGTTCGTGCTTTGATTCAAACTTTTCCTTCTCTTTTTCTTTCTTATCAGCACCATTGGCAGCGGCTTTTACTTCCAACTGTGCAAGGTTCTGAATTTTGCGAGAAGCAAGGAATGCCTGCAGATCACCAATATGTGTTTTGATATTTCCGTTGCGGAATTCATACACTTTATCGGTTAGTCCCTGTAAAAAATCACGGTCGTGCGAAACAACAATGAGCGTTCCGTCATACTTCATCAGTGCACTCTTCAGCATTTCTTTCGAGCGCATATCCAAGTGGTTGGTGGGCTCGTCCATAATCAACAGGTTGTAAGGCTGCAACAACAATTTACAAAGCGCAAGACGGTTTTTTTCTCCACCCGAAAGCACTTTTACTTTTTTGTCAACCGCATCGCCTCCAAACAAAAACGAACCTAACAAACTGCGCACGTTTTTGCGTACATCACCTTCTGCCACATCGTCAATGGTTTGAAAAACTGTTTTTTCTCCATCCAGAATTTCAGCCTGATTTTGTGCGAAATAACCAATCTTCACATTGTAGCCTATGGTCATCTTACCTTCATACGTTTCAACACCTGCAATAATTTTTGAAAGGGTTGACTTTCCTTCACCGTTTTTACCTACAAAAGCAATGCGCTCTTCGCGCTCAATCATAAAATCCACTTTGCTGAAAATGGTTTTTTCTCCATACCGCTTGGCAATGTTCTCGGCTTCCACCAAAACTTTTCCTGAACGGGGTGCAGGCGGAAATTTGAATCGCAGCGTAGCATTATCTTCTTCGTCCACTTCAATGCGGTCTATCTTATCCAGCTTCTTAATTAAGCTCTGCGCCATGGAAGCCTTGCTGGCTTTTGCTCGGAATTTATTGATGAGCATCTCGGTATGCTCAATATATTTTTCCTGATTGGCAAAGGCAGCCTGCTGCTGCTCCCTGCGTTCTGCGCGCAATTGCACGTATTTTGAATAGTTGGCTTTGTAATCGTAAATCTTTCCAAGCGAAATTTCAATTGTACGTGTGGTAATATTATCAAGGAAAGCCCTGTCGTGCGATACCAGCACCACTGCTCCGTAGTAGTTTTTCAAAAAATCCTCAAGCCATTGAATGGACTCAATATCCAAGTGATTGGTAGGCTCATCCAGCAACATAACGCTTGGTTTCTGCAGCAGAATTTTTGCCAGTTCAATACGCATGCGCCATCCACCGCTGAACTCATCAGTAAGGCGGGTTAAATCGCTGCGCTCAAATCCCAAACCGAACAATACCAGTTCAATATCACTCTGCATGGTGTAGCCACCAATCAGGTTATAGCGCTCGTTGGCATCGTTCATCTTCACAATAAGGTCGGAATAGGAATCGCTGTCGTAATCGGTGCGAATGCCCAACTGCTCATTATAATGCTCAATTTTTTTCTCCAGATCTTTGGCTTCAACGAAGGCCGTTTCGGTTTCATCGAAAACGGTCTTGCCCAATCTCAGGTGCATTTCCTGAGGAAGATAACCCAACGTACAATCATTTTGTATAGCCACTTCTCCCTCGGTGGGATTCTGCTCCTTGGCCAGTATTTTCAACATGGTTGATTTTCCTGCACCGTTCTTTCCCGTAAGGCCAATGCGGTCGCGGGAGTTTACAAGAAAAGAAACATCATCGAAAAGATCGCTGCCACCAAATTGAACCGAAAGTCTATTAACTGAAATCATTTTTTTTACGAAAGGGCGCAAAAGTAATCATTTGACCTATCCACAGAGCTATTATTCATCGACAAAAATTTATACCTTATCTATTAAATAATATTGCTTGTATAATTTTGCAACATATTAACTTTATGTCTATAGTATTGTATTGAAAATTTAATTATTAATAATTTTACACTAACTTAACACTACACACCATGCAAATCAATGAAAAAACCATCGCAGCAGTGCTGCGTGCAGGAGGTCATCCTATCCGCGTGCAGATTCTGGAATTATTAAACGAAGAAGGCGAAGTATCTGTAAATGATGTTGTCAAAAAAATCGATTCAGAGCAATCGCTTACCTCCCACCACCTTATGCTGCTTACCAAAGCAGGATATATTAAAGGGAAAAGAAGCGGGAAATTTATTTATTACTCTATTGCCTCAAAGGAGCTTTATGGTTTACTTGGGGTTGTAAAGAAGTATTTAAAAGATCAATAAAATTAATCCGGAAAATACTTAGCAGTATAATCCGGAAAAATGATGAAAAGACTGAATAAAATAGTCTTCATTGATGATGATATTCCTACCAATGAGTATCATAAGTTTATTGTCAAAAAGGCAAATGTAGCCCGTGATTCGCTTTTCTTCACAACTGCAGAAGACGCACTGGTTTACCTTTCTGACATAAAAACAAAATACGATTTTCCCGACCTTATTTTTATAGACATAAATATGCCGGGCATGAGCGGGCATGAATTTATTGATGCGGTACGCTCACTTCCCAACTATAATGAAAGCCGCACGGAGCTTGCTTATTTAGCAACAACCATGACGAATGAGGATGTTGCTAAATATGCAGCAAATGGGATGAAATATTATTATTTCAAAACGATAACAGCCGTTAATCTTTGCAAAATAGTTACCGAGATTTTCAACATTGAAACGGTTGACAAACCAATTGCTGTTACTGACCAGCGCGCACGCAGAATATGAAGCAAAAACTGAAACTGATTTTATTAGTTGATGATTTTGAAGGTGCTAATTTTCTTCATGAGAAAGTAATACGTGAATCAGGATGTGCAGAAAAGGTGCATGTAGAAACAAGTGGCGATAAAGCACTTCAGTTTTTAAGAACAGAAGAGAAAGGCAGCTATCCCCATCCCGATATTATTTTTCTTGATTTGAATATGCCCGGCATGAGTGGCTGGGAATTTCTGGAAGAATATAAAAACCTGACTCGCGAACAACGCTGGGGAACGCTGATTGTTATACTTACCACATCGCGCAACCCCGATGATGAGGCAAGAGCAAGAACAAAACACCCAAAGACTGTTTTTATGAATAAACCGCTTTTGCGCAAACCGCTAGAAGAAATTCTGCGCGAATATTTTTCAGACAATTACTGATTTTATTTCCGATGTTTGGTGTCGGATGCAAACCACACAAAATAAAATAGCAGGATTTTTTGGTTTAGCTATTACTGCAGTCGGTTTTCTTGTGCTGCTGGGTTGGCAATTTGATATTGAATTTCTGAAACGCCCCATTCCGGGGCTTGTTGCTATGAACCCACTAACGGCACTCGGATTTTTTTTATCAGGAGTTGCTATTTTTCTTGTTACAAAGAATAGTACAGAAAAGCATACATTTAAATGGCTAAGTATAGTTTTAGCAGCAACTGTTATCCTTATTGGTGTTTTAAAACTTTCCGATATTATTTTTTCTACAACTATTGGAGAAGAAGAATGGCTGTTTAATACTAAAATTTTCAATGAAAAATCACGAGGCAGCATAAGCCAAATTGCACCGGCTACAGCGCTGAATTTTATTCTGCTTGGCTGTTCAATTATTTTAAGCGGAAGTAAAAAAATAATCTTAAAATCAATTGCAAATTACCTGGCACTGGGCACTTTTCTTATCGGACTTTTTTTTGCGCTCGGCTATGTCTATTTTATTCCCGAATTTATAGAATTACTTGCAAAATATCCTATGGCTGTGCATACGGCAATATGCTTTCTGATTGCTGCCTTGGCTGTAATGTTCTACAATCACAACCAGGGATTTATGCTCACCTTTTCGGGTTCTGACCCGGGTGGGCTCCTAGCCCGTGTATTGGTTCCGGGAATTGTACTCTTCCCGTTTTTTCTTGGAATAGGACTTCTTTACATTGTCCACCATTACAATGTAAGTACTGAATTGCTGGTGGGCTTTGGGGTAATTAATGTTACGCTTGTGTTCTTTTTTATTACCTGGTATGTAGCTGCTCAGTTGAATAAGGTCAATGCCAAACGCAATGAGGTTGAAAAAGAATTATCACTCTCGCACGAACGGTTTTTTACGTTTTTCGAATCAAGTCCGGTTCCAACCAATATTATCAGGGTAAAAGACGGGCACTACCTTCATGCAAATACTGCGTTTTTAAAATTATTTTCTCTTACCCGAGAACAGGTAATCGGAAAAACTTCTGCAGAGTTTAATATTATAGACGCTAAAAAACGAGGGGCCCTTCTTGAATATGTAAAAGAAAAAAATTACAACATGCAGGATGTAGAAGCTAAGCTGATAAGCTCAACCGGTAAAAAAATTGACATACTTACCTCAACACTACTAATTGAACTAGATGGTGAGCCTCACATGCTCACTACACTTATTGATATAACCGAACGAAAATCCATTGAAGAAGAGATCCGCAAAAGCAGAAAGAGTCTTAACGATGCGCAAAAATTATCAAAAACAGGCAGTTGGGAGTTTAACCTCAAAACCGGTGCGTTGTTTTGGTCTGATGAGCTCTATCACATTTTTGAGGTAGAGGAAACACCTGCTGAAAAACTTTTTGAAGTTTGCCGGAAAAAAATTCATCCCGATGATATTGCAAATCTTGATGATGCAATAAACCTGGCAAACGAAGCGGGGGTAGCAGCTGTTTATGAACACAGAGTGATTATGGGTGACGGCAGTATCAAGCATCTGTTTGGACTTGGCGAAATAATAAAGGACGAAGATGGAAAACCTCTTTGGTTAAGAGGAACAACTCAGGATATTACTGAGCGAAAAGAATTTGAAGAAAAGCTGCGGCAAAATAACATACAATTAGACCTCAAAAATAAAGAACTGGAACAATTTGCATTTGTGGCCTCGCATGATTTGCAGGAACCTCTGCGCACTATAAGCAGTTTTACCGAACTACTTACTGATGAATATGCAGCAAAGTTTGACAACAACGCAAATACGTACGTACGGTTTATTTCGCAATCGGCAATGCGCATGCGCGATTTAATAACCGCCTTGCTCGAATACTCGCGACTGGGTAATAAAATTATTTTAGAGCAAACGGACTGCAACGAAATTCTGAATCATGCCTTGGAAAATTTGCAAATTTCCATAAAAGAAAGCGGGGCTGTTATAAAAGCCGAACACCTTCCTGTGCTGAAAGCCTACCCGATTGAGCTGGAACTGTTGTTTCAGAATTTGATTGGCAATGCTATTAAATTCAGGAAAAAAGAAGTGATACCTGAAATTAATATTAAAGCCAAAAAACGCGAGCATGAATGGGAATTTTCATTTGCAGATAATGGAATTGGAATAGACCAGAAACATTTTGAAAAAATATTTCTTCTTTTCCAGCGTCTGCATTCGAGCGATAATTATAAAGGTTCGGGCATTGGCTTATCGCACTGCAAAAAAATTGTGGAACTGCACAACGGGAGAATCTGGGTTGAATCAAAAGCAGGTGAAGGAAGTGTTTTTTATTTTACAATAGCAGTGCAGGCTGAGTAGCTATTCATTATTGACGAAACATAAAACAAAAAGTCCCGCAACAATGCGGGACTTTTATATTTTACACGTTATACGTTTTATTTACAAGGGTGTCAACACTGCATTAAGGGTTATGGTTTGCGCTTCGGCTATTTCAATTTCCACTTCATAGTCTGCATACCCATCGGCAGTAACTTTTATTTTAGTTGTGCCTACAAATTTTGTTTTTAAAGTATAATCACCGTTTGCATCGCTAAGTGTAAGGTCATCACTTTCAAGAACAAGAATGGTTGCGTTGGCAACAGCCACAGGTAATCCCGGGCCGGGAGGAGGAACGGTGCCTGTTATTTTTCCGCTGATGGTTGATTCTGCACCCACGGTAATATAAATAACACCCCACTCACGTGCATTGTTGCGCATGCTGTCGGCTTCTTCTTCGTTGTAAAATGTTTCTACTTCGTCCCACACTTTTCTTATCACTTTGTCGGTTTCGTCAAACAAGGCTTCCAGTGTTTCTTCGGCTGTATCTAAGGTATCTTTCAAATTACTTTGCGAAGTAAATAAACCTACAAAAGCAGATACCTCGGTTTGCACCTCCGGAGCTGTGGGGTTAGTCATAGGTGCGCCTCCTACAGTGATGCGCTGCGCATCACCGGTTACAATTTTATTTCCCCAGCTTATTATATCTTCTTCGGTTAACATTTCGGGTAAGGCATCTGAGCCCACCTCTAATTTATAAAGTGCGCGGTGGGCAGCATTGTAAATGCCGCGTGCCACACCCAGATTAAACACTTGAATAAAATGCGAGGTAAACATTTTGCTGCGCCCTTTAGCTACATTTTTCAGTGGGGTATTGCCACTGTAAGTTGATTGCTTTAACCCTAAATCATTATAGGCAGCTTCATAACTTACCACAATGTTGTCAAGGCGGGTGGTGGTGGCAACTGACAGTATGTTGCCTGCAGGCGGCAGACTGTCTTTTTTGTTTTTGGCAAAACGAATAGCCTTGTAACGCGATTCGATAGTACGGGGTAATTTACGGGTAATGCTTGTCATGGTTTTTTTTTGGTTTTAAAAATTTGTGGGGCAAAGTAAAACCCGGCAAGGGGGTATGAGTCAACAAACGGTTTCAAAAGTTTTTAACAACAGAAGGCTTTTCAGCACAACGGATTTTCCTCTATTTTTCTGAGTTGCATATAAACCTGTTGCACTTCTTTTTCATTCATTCCGTTTAACGAATCGCTTGTATTTTCAAGATACTGACGTGACAAATCAGGAAGTTGAGTTTTGCCAAGCAAACCATTTATTCTCCACAGTATATTTGCGCGAAACAGCGGCAAAAAATGTTGATAACTAAGGCTGCGCAAAGCACCCAAAATAGCAAGCAAAAGAATGGAGGCTTTAGTAAAATCCTGTTCTTCAACTATTATTTTTTCAATGGCAATAAGCTGCTTTTGCGCTTTGTGTAAGGGAGGCAAAAGGTTACGGATACGCTCGTCCTGTTCCATGGTTATTGGGTTAGGGGGGTATAGGGAAACTTAAGTTGATTAATACGAAGATAAAAAAGGATTGAAGTCAAACAGAAAAAATTACTTTTGACTTTGAAAAATAAGATATGTCGGTTTTCCAAAACTCTGTAGTAAATAAATACCTTAAAACGCAAGACACTTTTGCGGTAAAGGCTGCTTACGAAAAATTAAAACACCATTTTCATAATCCGCAGATACAGGAAAACATACGTCAAAGCAAAGAAGAGCAATACCAAGGCGAGTTTTTGATTGACCTGTTTGTTAACGTATTGGGTTACACTAAAAATCCAACACCCTACTTTAATCTTACAACAGAATACAAAAATGTAAAAGACAGCAAAAAGGCTGATGGTGCCATTA
>CAMBRL010000058.1 GCA_945870105.1 Chitinophaga pinensis | reverse complement strand
CACACAAAATAATTTCCCTACCTCCCCGTTATTCAATCATGCAATCTGTTAAATTTGTAACAGAGCTCCCTCATCCTTTTTCTTCAAACCTATGTCAAACCACAAAATCTTCCGCCTACTGGCTGCCGCAGTCGCATTGACTTTACTCATTGTTATAATTATAGGATACAATGCACGAACACGAGAAAATCAGCGCGTAAATCCTGAGTTCGCACCCTATATCTCCGCCTTCACTTCCGGATTAATCTCTTCCGAATCCTCCATCATCGTTCGCCTCGCCAGCGACTACGAACAAGCCGGTGCCCCCGGTGATGAAGTAAGCGAAGAGCTGTTTGACTTCTCGCCCGGCATCAGCGGCAAAACCTATTGGGACGATAAACGCACCCTCCGTTTCAAGCCCGATGCCCCTTTGCCTTCCGGTGTTGATTTTACCGCCAGCTTTTACATTTCAAAACTTTTGCAAATGCCCCAGGGCTTGGAAACCTTTGAGTTTTACTTCACCGTTATCGAACAAAGTGCGGGCTACTACCGCGATGGCTTTAAGCCCCTGAATAATGCCGACCTCCGTTGGTATAAAGCCTATGGGTTTATGTCCACTTCCGATGTAAGCGACAACGAAAGCTTTGAAAAGATATTCTCGGCAAAGCAGAACGGTAAAAATCTTTCCATCAAATGGACCCACAATGCCGACCGCAAAAAGCACGACTTTGTTATAGACAGCATTGAACGCACCGAAAATGAGCAGAAGATAATTGTTACCTGGGATGGCGCTGCTATGAACATCAAAGGCAAGGGCAGCGATACCGTTACCATTCCCGGCCTGAAAGATTTCCGTTTTGTAGAACATTATGTAGAGCAGAATGGCGAACAATACCTGCGCCTCCTCTTCTCCGACCCGCTGTTGTCTACCCAAAACTTAGATGGTCTCATCCGTTTCTCTGACGACAGTCCCCTGCGCTTTATTATTGAAGACAACGAAGCGCGTGTTTATCCTGCCTCCCGTTTGCGCGGTGTTAAAAACCTGATCATTGAACCCGGAATTAAGAACAGTGCCGATTATAAAACGCTGGTAAAAGATATTATTGAACTGCGTTTCGAAGAACTGAAACCCGCTGTGCGCTTGTTAGGGGAAGGTGTTATACTTCCCAACTCCAGCGGATTGATTTTCCCGTTTGAAGCGGTGAACCTCAGTGCCGTGGATGTAAAAGTAATCCGCATCTACGAAAATAACATTGCACAATTTCTGCAGGTAAATGGCCTTGACGGTACCAACCAGTTGAAACGTGTTGGCCGCACCGTGTTCAAAAAGAAAGTGGATTTAAAAACACTGAACAAAACCGATTACGGAAAGTGGAATGCCTTCTCGCTTGACCTTGCCGAGTTGATTGAAACCGAGCCGGGCGCTATCTATAAAATAGAACTGAGCTTCAAACAGGATTACTCGCTCTACACCTGCGAAGGTGATGAGAAGGTGAATAAGGAACTGCAACCTCTGGAAGAAGAGCAAGGCGAAGATGAAGACGATTATGCCGGTGATTATTATTACGATGATTACTACTATAATGACTACTACGAAGACGAGTATTATTATGAAGATGATTACAGTGGCGATTATGAATACAATCAGCGCGACAACCCTTGCAATGTTGCTTATTACAACAGCAGCAGAAAAGTAAGCCGCAACATTCTGGCTTCCGATCTGGGAATAATTGCCAAAGCCGGTTCTGCAAAAACCATGAGTTTTGCCATCACGGATTTGCGCACCACTAATCCGCTTCCGGGTATTACGCTGGAGGTTTACGATTTTCAGCAGCAGCTCATCACCTCCGTAAAAACCAACAACAATGGTACTGCCGATGTGGAAGTTGCCCGCAAACCTTTTCTGCTCATCGCGAAAAATGGTCGTCAGCGCGGCTATTTAAAACTGGATGATGGTTCATCCCTTTCACTCAGCAAGTTTGATATTTCGGGTCAGCCCGTGCAGAAAGGCCTGAAAGGATTTATCTACGGTGAGCGCGGTGTATGGCGCCCCGGTGATTCATTATACCTTGTGTTCATCCTCGAAGACAAAGAGAAAACCTTGCCTGCAAATCACCCTGTAACATTGGATTTAATCAACCCGCAGGGACAGATTGTGAAGCGCCTCACCCAATCAACCGGTGTGAATGGTATTTACAACCTGAGCACCGCCACCGATGCCACTGCACCGACAGGAACATGGACCGCCAACGTGCGCGTGGGTGGTGCCTTGTTCACGAAGAACCTGCGCGTGGAAGCCATCAAGCCTAACCGCTTAAAGGTTAAACTGGATTTCGGCACGGAAATGCTTTCGGTGGGCAAGCCCGAACAGGAAGGAACACTTTTGGTGAAATGGCTGCACGGTGCAACAGCGCGTAATCTCCGCGCATCGGTTGCCGTTACACTTACTGAGGCATCCACATCCTTTGAGAAATTCAAAGAATATGTTTTTACTGATCCCGGAAAAAGTTTCAGCTCCGAAGAGCAGATCATCTTTGATGCAAAGATCAATGAGAAAGGTGAAGCGAAAATAAAACCTGCTCTCACCTTGCATGATGCCGCTCCCGGAATGCTGAGAGCAAGCTTCGTGAACCGTGTGTTTGAAGAAGGCGGTGATTTCAGCATCGACCGCTTCTCTATTCCTTACTCACCGTATGAATGTTATGTTGGCGTGAAAGTTCCTGAGGGTGACAAGTTCCGCAACATGTTGTTTGTTGACTCAACACACACCGCCAACTTTGTTTCTCTTTCTCCCGAAGGAAAACCTTTGGGCAACCGCCAGGTACAGGTTGAAATTTACAAAGTGCAATGGAGTTGGTGGTGGGAGAGTGCCAACTATTATGGCTACTATGCCGGTAATTATAACAACAAGCTGTTTTACCGCGATACCATCACTACCGATGCAGCAGGAAAAGGGAAAGTCGACTTCAAAATTGATTATCCCGAGTGGGGAAGATTTATTATTCGTGTAAGAGATGTGAAAGGCGGGCACAGTGCCGGTAAAGACATTTATCTTGACTGGCCGGGCTGGGCAAGCCGCAGTTATGAGGATAACTCGGGCGCGAATATCCTTTCCTTCTCCTGCAATAAAGACAAATACAATGTAGGTGAACTGGCTACGATCACTATTCCAACAGGTGCACAGGGCCGTGCACTGGTAAGTATTGAATCAGGAAAGAAAGTAGTGCAGATGAATTGGGTGGAGGCTAAGAAAGGCGAGACCACATTTCAGTTTAAGATTACACCGGAGATGGCTCCGAACGTGTATGCACATGTAACCTTGTTACAGCCGCACTCACAAACTGCAAATGATTTACCGATACGTATGTATGGTGTTATACCCATCTTTGTGGAAGACCCGAACACCATCCTGTATCCTGAAATGAGCATGCCGGAAGTACTGGCACCCGAACAGGATGTTACTATTAAAGTGAAAGAGAAGAACGGCAAAGCAATGACCTATACCATTGCCGTTGTGGACGAAGGCTTATTAGACTTAACCCGCTTTAAAACACCTGACCCCTGGAGTTCCTTCTACGCGCGTGAAGCCCTTGGCGTAAGGACCTGGGATATGTATGATTTAGTTTTGGGTGCTTATGGCGGGAAGATAGAACAGGCGTTCGCCATCGGTGGTGACGAAGGCATAAACGGCAAAGGAAAAAACACGGCCAACCGTTTCAAGCCCGTGGTTAAATTCCTCGGACCTTTTAAACTGGAGAAAGGTAAATCGGCTTCGCACACCTACAAAATGCCGAACTACGTTGGCTCGGTGCGCACCATGATCATTGCCGGACAGGATGGCGCATACGGTACACAAGAGAAAACAACACCCGTCCGCAAACCTGTGATGGTGCTGGCTACGCTGCCGCGCGTTGTTGGTCCCGGTGAATCGGTAAAACTTCCCGTTACCGTTTTCGCGATGGAGAAAAACATTAAGAATGTGAAGGTGGAAGTTACCGTGAACGGCAAGTTCATTGTCAACGGAAGTAAGACACAAACACTGACCTTCGCTGAACCCGGTGATGAGGTAATTATGTTTGACCTGGACGTTGTTAAAACGGTTGGTGTGGGTAAGGTAAAAGTAGTTGCCACCAGTGGAAACGAACGTGCGGAATACAACATTGAGATAGAAGTGCGTAACCCGAATCCGAAGCATGTGGATTATGTGGAAGCCGCTGTTGAAGCAGGAAAAACATGGGAAAGCGCGTATGCACTTCCCGGTGTGGATGGCACCAATAAAGGAACCATTGAATTCTCCAACATGCCTCCGCTTGACCTTGGCAGAAGGTTGCAGGATTTAATTGGATATCCGCATGGTTGCGTGGAGCAAACCACTTCAGCGGTATTCCCGCAGTTATTTCTTTCCGATGTGATGGAACTGGATAACAGAGTAAAACCTAAGATTGAGGAAAACATCAAAGCAGCAATTCACCGCCTGAGAAGTTTTCAATATTCCGATGGTGGATTGAGCTACTGGCCGAACGGTACCGAGTCAAGCGACTGGGGAACTTCGTATGCCGGACACTTTCTGCTAGAGGCAGAAGCAAAAGGTTATTCATGGCCAGAAGGAATGAAAGCTAAATGGAAGAGTTACCAGAGCAAAATTGCACGGAACTGGTCGCCCGTTACGGATTCGCGTTCTGCGTATTATTACCGCTATGACGACAACGTGCAGGCTTACCGTCTTTACACATTGGCGCTTGCAAAAGCTCCTGAGCTTTCTGCAATGAACCGTTTGCGCGAACGTCCTGCGCTTTCGCAACAGGCACGCTGGAGGTTGGCTGCTGCATACGTTCTTGCAGGTCAACCCGAAGTGGCGACACAGTTGGTGAAGGATTTAAACATCTACGTTCCCGATTATAACGAGATGGCTTATTCGTATGGAAGCGGAACACGTGATGAAGCAATGATTTTAGAAACGATGGTGTTGCTAAACCGCAGAAACGAAGCTATTCCGCTGATGAAAAAAATCTCTGCGGCATTGTCGGCACAGCGCTGGATGTCAACTCAGGAAACCTCTTACTGCCTTATTGCGATGAGCAAATTTGCAGGAACAAACGGAACATCTTCGCAGATGAAATATCAATATGTGTTGAACGGAACATCATCTGAAACCATAATAACCAAGCTTCCTGTTTCGCAGGTTGACATGAAGGTAAAAGGCGATGGCGGAGGAAAGCTGAAAGTCATCAATCAGGGTGAAGGTGTCTTGTATGTGCGCATGACCTTGGAAGGAATTCCTGCTGCCGGCAACGAAACATCAGCAGAGAATAATCTGAAAATGAACATCACTTATAAGAAAATGAATGGTGAAGCGCTTGATATAAGCCGCCTTGAACAGGGAACAGATTTTATAGCAGAGGTGAGTATCACCAACCCATCTATAACATCGTACTACCAGAACATGGCTTTGTCACAGGTATTTCCTTCAGGTTGGGAAATTCACAACACAAGAATGGATGAGGCAGAGAATGTAAACCTCAAAGGCACGAACACTCCCACTTACCAGGACGTACGTGACGACAGAGTTTACACGTATTTCAATGTGAACAGGGAAACAGTGGTAACGTATCGAGTGTTGCTCAACGCTGCCTACCTTGGAGAGTTCTATCTTCCTGCACAAAGCTGTGAAGCCATGTATGATGGCCACATCAATGCGCGCAAAGCAGGTAAATGGGTGAAAGTGGTGAGGGCGGGGGATCCGCTGTAATGTAACGTCATTGCGAGCGAAGCGAAGCAATCTTTTAAAGAGATTCTTTGCTTCGCTCAGATGATATAGCTTTGACGGAGTGAAATTCCTTAAAAAATATCGCTGGTATTTTCTCGCGCTGTTCCTGCTGCTCGGAATCTGGTATTGGGTTTCACTACCTGAAAAGCTATTTGAAACCCCAACCTGTACCGTTATCAATGACCGGGAAGGAAACCTGCTCGGGGCGAAGATTGCTGATGATGGTCAGTGGCGTTTTCCTCATAATGATTCCGTTCCTGAAAAATTCCGCGTGTGCCTTGTTGAGTTTGAGGACAAACATTTTTACAGGCATCCGGGAATCAATCCTTTCTCAGTGCTGCGTGCTGCATGGCAGAATATTACCACTCTGCACAGGGTGAGTGGTGGCAGTACCCTCACCATGCAGGTGATACGGATCTCGCGTCCTGCAGGCTCACGGAATATTTTCCGTAAACTGATTGAAATGATTTTGGCAACGCGCATTGAACTCGCGTATTCTAAAGAGGAGATACTTGCGTTTTACGCTTCTAATGCACCTTTCGGTGGAAATGTGGTTGGACTGGATGCTGCATCGTGGAGGTATTTCGGAAGAAATGCAACGGAACTTTCGTGGGCTGAAGCAGCAACGCTTGCTGTTTTGCCTAATGCGCCTTCATTGATTTATCCCGGAAAAAATCATGATAGGCTGCTGCAGAAAAGAAACCGGTTACTGAAACGGTTACACGAGAAAAACATCATTGATAAAACCACTTATGAACTCTCCTGCGAAGAACCGTTGCCCGAGAAGCCGTTGGATATTCCGCAAAGAGCGCCTCATCTCCTCACACGATTTTTCAAACAGAGTAAAGGAAAGAAGAGCAATACAACCATTGATGGCAATTTACAACAACGTGTAGCCGAAAAAGTGAATAATCATTATTTGCAATTAAAGCACAATGAGATTTACAATGCTGCTGTATTGGTTATTGAAGTAGAAACAGGCAATGTATTAGCATACATCGGAAACACGGATTGTGATGCAGAACACAATAACCAGGTTGATGTAGTTTCTGCACCACGCAGTACGGGCAGTGTGATGAAACCATTGTTATTTGCATCTATGTTGAACGATGGAGAACTACTTCCCGGCACGCTGATAGCCGACATTCCAACTCAGATAGCAGGTTATTCGCCAAAGAATTTTAGTCTTACTTATGAGGGAGCTGTTCCTGCAAAACAGGCACTTGCTAAATCACTTAATATTCCTGCAGTTCGCATGTTACGTGAACACGGTGTTGAAAAATTTCATTATCAATTACAGAAACTCGGAATGACAACATTGACAAAAGATGCACGGCATTACGGGCTCTCCATTATCCTGGGCGGAGCTGAAGCAACACTGTGGGAACTCACCGGAATTTATGCTTCGCTTTCAAGAACGTTAAATCATTATCCGGTTTTCCGGGGAGATGAGTTTAGAAAATTGAGCCTCACCCCCAACCCCTCTCCAAAAGGAGAGGGGAGTGAGAATTCTCCCGTCAGTGCCGGAGCAATTTACCAGACCTATGAAGCCATGTCAGAAGTGAATCGTCCCGACATTGAAGCAGGCTGGAAAACATTTGCTTCATCCGGTTTTATTGCGTGGAAGACAGGAACAAGTTTTGGTTTTCGTGATGGCTGGGCAATCGGCACAACTCCGGAATATGTTGTTGGGGTTTGGGTTGGAAATGCAGATGGAGAAGGTCGTCCGGGCTTGACAGGGATAGGAGCAGCAGCCCCATTGATGTTTGATGTTTTCAGTTTGTTGCCGGCAGGACAGAATTTTCTCCCGCCTTATGATGACCTGGAAAAAGTGGCAGTGTGCCATCAAAGCGGGCATCGCGCAGGTTCGTACTGTGAGGAAATTGATTCTGTCAGAATTACTTTGGCAGGATTGAAAACAGAAGCTTGTCCCTATCATCGCCTGGTGCATCTGGATAAGAATAAAATGGAGCGTGTGAATAGCAGTTGCTATGCAACCAATGATATGGTTCATCAGAACTGGTTTGTGTTGCCACCTGCCATGGAGTGGTATTACAAATCAAAAAACCCTTCTTATAAAACCTTACCTCCCATGCGTGCAAATTGTACAGACGAAAACCCTGTGAAAAATATGGAGTTGATTTATCCGCACGAAAACATCATTGTCTATGTACCCGTTAAACTTGACGGAACAAGGAGTGAAGTAGTATTTGAAGCGGCACACCGCAGAAGTTCGGCAACAATTTTCTGGCATCTTGACAATACGTTTATTGCGCAGACAAAAAACATTCATCAAATCGGTTTAAATCCCGAAGAAGGAAAGCACCTGCTCACGCTGGTTGATGAGAATGGAGAAACGATTTACAAAAGTTTTGAGGTGGTGAAGAAGTGATTCTCACCGCAAAGACACTAAGGCGCAAAGAAGATTCAATATAAATATCTCTGTCTTCTTAGTGGGAAAGCTATTCCTTAAAAGCGTTCTTATTTCCGAGTACCCGCCTATACAACTGACCTAACGCTTTCTTTATATCAATATCTTCTTCTCCACGATTATTTTCTAATAACAAACTTCCATCGGATTGTTTTTTAATAATGAAATAAAAGGGAAAAGCTTTGGAAAATGAAGTGTCACTTTGATTTCCATTGGTTCCGAATTTGAGGGTTGCAAAATGAATTTCGTCTCCTACCTTTTCAATTGCATAGTAGTTATTGCTGAACCATTTTAATCTGTTAACCTCATAAGTGTCTTTTATATCTTCTATTAATTGCTCGTTCCTTTTGAGGAAACTGTAATCAATGTTTTTGTCTTCATCCAGCAGCGAATAATATCCGATGTAATAACCGGAATCCACTTCAGCAACATTATACCACAAGAGAATGTTTAACGGAGTAACTCCTGTCATACAATGTTCCGTTTTAATCCCTTTTTCTTCTAATGAATTCGAAAACACATGACTTGCATAGCCTTTGTTCACCAATGAAAGCAACATATAAGCGCTGCTGAAAATCAAACCGAAATTATTCCACTTTCTGCGTTTGGGATTTTCACGGTTAATGAAAAGGCAAACAATAATGCAGATCATCAGCGGAATGGTGTAAACAAAATCAATAATGAAAATATTGTTGATGCCTGCACGGTAATCGCTGAAAGGAAGGAACAATTGCGTTCCGTAAGTGGTGAAGGTGTCAAGTATCGGATGTGTAACAATGCTCCAGAAAAAAAGCAATGTCCAACCTTTGAATCCGATTTTGTCTTTGTACAGCTTGTTAATCAGCCACCCTAAAATAGGAGCCATCACAACTGCAAAAATGAGCGAATGTGAAATGCCACGGTGCAACGTAATTTCTTTCAGCGCACTGCCCATCGTAAAGAAAACATCCAAATCGGGAATTGTCCCCGCAATGCCTCCCCAGAGAATTGCTTTGTTGCCTGCCTTTTTTCCGAGTACGGCTTCACCTACTGCAGCGCCAAGAATAAATTGTGTTAATGAATCCATATCTATTTTTTATTTTTCCAAAGCTCTCTCAGCTTGGCATATTTTAAAAATACTGCGTATCCCGAAATCATTGCAATCACAAAACCGTAAAAGCCATCTAAGAAACCAAGTTTCAGGAAATAATGTTTGGTAAATTTTACCTGTAAAGCATTGCTAAGAACTAAGAAATTTACTTTCTCACCCTTTTCAAAGCGTGCTTTTGCAGCAATGGTAGAAAAGTAATCTACCTGCCTCACGTGCTCATCAATTGTGTAAAAACTGTAATGAAGAATATCACCTTTCAATCGCGCAGTGGCTTTGTCGCCTTCAAACAATTCGTATTTATCGTGCGGGTTTGTCCCACGCCATTCACCTTTTCGGCTATCCCATAGACGTAGTTTCTTATCCGGATACCAGCCGCTGTATTTTATCCATTGACCGCAATAGTTGGTCATGCGGTTGATGTAATAACCATCGTGCGTCCAATTTTTTTTTACTTCAAGAATTGATTTTTTCAAATCATCCGAAAGTGCTTCATCTGCATCAAGCGATAAAATATGAGGGTACTGCGCAAAAGTAATTGCACGGTTCTTCTGTTGTATGTGTCCGTCAAATTTGTGCTGAAAAAAACGTGCGCCTTTTTGTTTGCAGATTTCTTCCGTCTTGTCAGTTGAAAAAGAATCCAGCACAACAATATCATCTGCAATTCCGGCAAGCGAATCTAAACAACGTGCAATGTTGCGCTCCTCGTTGTAGGTGATAATAACTGCCGAAAGTTTGTGCATTGTTAATAGCGCGGCTTAAAATCCATTCGCTGTTCAGTCATGCCCATGTTGGAAGTAGAACGGGAAAGCAATTTTCCATTGATGTCGCGAATTTCGCAAGCCATGTTGATGATTCTTCTGCCTTGGCGAATTACCTGTGATTTTGCAACCACCTTGCTTCCTAGTTTTACATTTCCCAGAAAATCTATCGACAAATTCACCGACACAAAATGAAATTCTTTGTCCAAAGCAGCTACGGTCATTCCGATTACTTCGTCCATAATGGCTGCATGCATGCCACCGTGCAAATATCCACCCGGGTTGGTCATTTGCTCAGTAACTTCAAATTCAACGGTCATTGAATCATCATTTACCTCGCGAACAATTCCTCCAAGCCATTTTGAAAGCGGAGGTGCAATTTCGGGTGGTTTACTGCCGATAATAGTTTTGAAATATGCTTTATAAAGATTGTCGCTCATTGTTAGCTTTGTGGTTTGAAAGGCGAAAATTAAAGAATTAAACCATGTCAGAACAATTAACAACACTTGATATTTCATCAACAAAAGAAGAAAAATACAAAAATCTGTTGCCTCAAATTGAAGCATTGATTTCAGGTGAACAGGATCTGGTTGCCAATCTTGCCAATATTTCTGCCGCACTAAAACAATGTTTTGATTTTTTGTGGGTAGGGTTTTATCTGGTTAATGAAAATGAGTTGGTTTTAGGTCCATTTCAAGGGCCGATTGCCTGCACACGAATTGCCTTCGGCAAAGGCGTTTGCGGAACAGTCTGGAAAGAAAAGAAAACCATTGTGGTGGATGATGTGGATAAATTTCCCGGACATATTGCCTGCAGCAGTGAATCAAAATCAGAAGTTGTGGTTCCCGTAATTAAAAACGGAAACGTAGCAATGGTGCTGGATGTGGATAGCTCACAACTTGTCTCGTTCAATCATACGGATGAGTTTTGGTTAGGCAAAATCTGTAGTCTGGTAGAAGCCAAACTCAGCTAAAATAATTCATAACTTTTCTGCTTCTTAATCGTATCAGTTTCGGCTTTTAAAAACGGGCATTGAAATTTACTCAAATAATGCAGGTGTTTTTAACGCTAATTGCTTAATTTTGTAGTGAAAATCAGGTTTTTAATGTTTAGAATATTACTTTCAGTTTTACTTCTTGTCTTAACATCGCTTTCGGCTTCCGCTCAATACATGATGGAAGCGAAGCAGCCTGATTTCTATTCATTCTCAAAACCGGCAGAACAAAATGTAACATCTGAAGCAATAAATTTAGTTGCTCCGGAATACAGAAATCACCCTGAATACGCTAAAAACCCCTACAACACACCCTGTGAAAATTGCACTGAACTGATTGATCGCAGAAAAATTGACGAACGTTATTTTGTAGAAAATGGAACAAACGGCCAGACATTCTATCTTCAGAAATCGTACGGGCCGCTGCATGTTACAGACAACACGGGTAATCTGGTAAGTCTTGACGCACGTTTAACTTCAGCTGCGCACGGAATTTTTACTGCAGAAAACCAGCAATTTCCTGTAAAAGTTGATGCCGTAAATCATTTTGCCTCCATTAAAACTCCCGGACATGAGTTTAAATTCAATACGGGTCTTGAGCTTTTACACAAAGAGACGGATGGAAACCTCACCTCGCTTGGTAATGCCAACTGGATAAACTATTCATCAGGTGATGATGGTATAAAGGTTTTTGATGTCTGGCCGGGAATTGACATGACCATTCAGGCTATGCAAGGACAGGTGAAAACCAATTTTATTATAAAAACGAGACTTCCCTTTACAGGCGGCTCACTGATTGTAAAAGATAAACTGGATTATGCCGGTAATCTTAATGTGAATTGGACACTTGCCACCCAAACAGGCGAAAATCTTTATGATGGCATCGCTTCATTTTATGATACTCAAGGTCAGGAATACTATACTATTGGCAGAGCTTTCGTGCGCGATGCTTCTGATGCCGATGAACCTTTCTTCCTAAGCTATCAACTAACTGACGAAAAAGAGTTTTCAATTTTTGTTCCGGTTGATTGGCTCAATGCAGAAAACAGAGTTTACCCTGTAACAATTGACCCGTTGGTTTCTGCGTCCAATTCGCTTCCTCAAGCTTCGATAACAGGTTCTGGTGATGGAGTAGGTTGGACAAATGGATGCCCTTACTCACTTAATGTTCCTGTCCCTGCAAACTGCACAGTTACTGATGTTCTATGGTCGTTTGAATATATTTCTTTGAACGGTTGCCTTTCTAGTAGTGGCGCTGTTGATTTCTCTCTTGGTACTTGCCGTAGTCCGGGCAGTACAGGTTTTTATTGGACTTGTAATACTGGCGGTGCAGGTACTTCATGTGCTGGTACTGCTATAAGTATAATGAATGACCCCAATGGAGTCCCAGCATTGCGCCCGTGTATTCCGAATCCTCAGTGCGCCCCATATAATCTTTCATTTGGAATGAAGTTTTACAGAAATAATCCATTTGGTGGAAGCAGTTGTAATAGCCTTTGTATAGCAGCTAACTCACCTTGGACAATGACTGTGCAAGGAAGAACTGTTGAAATTCCCACCAACCCAGCCAACCAGACTATTTGTGTCGGGAGCAGCGCTACAATAACTGCTGCAGGGAATTTTGGTGTTCCGCCTTACACATATTTGTGGAGTCCCGGGGGTCAGACGACCAATTCCATTACCGTTACACCTGCAACAACAACAACTTATACAGTAACAGCTACTGATGCCTGTAATCAAACATCTCTACCTGCAACGTGCACTGTAACTGTTACCCAAAACACAAATCCCGGATTTACTATTACACCAAATCCTGTATGTGCCGGACAGCCTGTTGCAATAGTAGGTTTAGGGGCTGGCCCTAACAGTGCTTATGACTGGTTGTTTCCAAGTTCAACACCACCTACGTTCAACAACAATAAAAATCCTCCTCCGGTTACTTACAATACTGCCGGGACTTATAATATCACACTGAACTATGCACAAGGTGCTTGTATTTTTCCGTTGGTTCAAACAATTGATGTTACTCCTAATGGCGGTGCTCCTTCGGTAACGGTTGCAGCAAATCCAGCGGGAGCAATCTGTGCCGGTACCAGTGTTACGTTTACGGCCACACCAACCAATGGAGGAGGAGCACCAACCTATCAATGGCAGGTGAACGGTGTAAATGCAGGAGCAGGCGGAGCAACATTTACAACATCAACATTAACTAACGGAGACGCTGTAACCGTAATTATGACTTCCAGTTCGACCTGCGTGTCGCCATCTACGGGAACTTCAACAGCTATTGTGATGATAGTAAATCCAGCGGTTGTTCCTTCGGTAACAATTGCAGCAAATCCGGCAGGAGCAATTTGTGCAGGTGCCAGTGTTACATTTACAGCTACACCAACCAACGGAGGCGGAGCACCAACCTATCAATGGCAGGTGAACGGTGTGAATGCCGGAGGTGGAGGTGCAACCTTTACATCCAACAGTTTAAACAATGGTGATGTGGTGCGTGTAATCATGACTTCCAACGCAAACTGTGTTTCGCCAACTACAGCAACATCCAATACGATTACAATTACGGTAAATCCGCCAGTAGTTCCATCGGTTTCTATCACTGCAAATCCTAACACTCCTGTTTGTCCTGGTACAAGTATTACGTTTACTGCAACACCAACCAACGGAGGAGGAGCACCAACATATCAATGGCAGGTGAATGGTGTGAATGCGGGAAGCGGAGGTGCAACGTTTACTACCACTACTTTAACTGATGGTGATGTGGTTCGTGTAATAATGACATCTAATGCAACCTGTGTTTCACCGACAACAGCCACCTCCAATACTATAACCGTTTCCATTTTGCCGGCATCTGTTCCGTCTGTAAGTATTTCAGCAAATCCTGCAGGACCAATTTGTGCAGGAACAAGCGTAACGTTTACAGCAACACCTACCAATGGAGGTGGTGCGCCAACTTATCAATGGCAGGTAAACGGAACCAATGCAGGAACAGGAGCAACGTTTACTTCAACAACATTAAACAATAATGATGCGGTAACGGTGATTATGACTTCCAACGCAACCTGTGCTGCGCCACCAACTGCAACTTCAAACACAATAACAATAGTAGTTACAACCAATTTAGTCCCGGCAGTAAGTATTGCAGCAAATCCTGCAGGAATTATTTGTGCAGGAACCAGTGTAACATTTACAGCAACACCTACCAATGGAGGTAATGCGCCAACGTATCAATGGACTGTAAACGGAACTAATTCAGGAACAGGTGCAACATTCACTTCTGCATCCTTAAATAATACAGATGTTGTTCGAGTGGTAATGACTTCAAATGCAACCTGCGTTTCTACACCCACAGCAAACTCAAATAACATTAATATGTTGGTGTTGCCGATTGTTGCTCCAACGGTTACTATTGCGGCAAATCCGGCAGGAGCAATCTGTGCAGGAGCAAGTGTTACGTTTACTGCAACTCCAACAAATGGTGGTGTGCCGACTTATCAATGGCAGGTAAACGGAGCTAATGCAGGAACAGGTTCAACATTCACTTCAACCACATTAAACAACGGAGATAACGTAACCGTTATAATGACTTCTACTGCTGCCTGTGTTTCTCCTAGCACAGCAACATCAGCTGCAATCACCATGGCGGTTACCCCAACGGTTACGCCATCTGTAACAGTTGCAGTAGTTCCAACAGGACAAATCTGCACAGGAACCAGCGTAACATTTACCGCAACACCAACTAACGGAGGAGGAGCGCCAACCTATCAATGGCAGGTTAACGGAACCAATTCAGGAACAGGTGCAACGTTTACATCTGCTACACTGAATGATAACGATGTTGTTACCGTTACAATGACTTCCAATGCAACGTGTGCTTCACCGCCAACAGCTGGTTCAACCGCTATTACAATGGATGTAAGCACAACAGTAGTTCCTTCTATTTCTATTGCAGCCGCACCATCCAATATTATTTGCAGCGGAACCAACGTTACGTTTACACCAACAACAAGCGGGGGCGGGAATGGCCCAACTTATCAATGGACTTTGAACGGAGTTAATGCCGGAACCAATCCAACTTTTTCATCATCAACACTCAATGACAACGATGTTATTGAAGTAGTGATGACTTCTGCCAGCACGTGTGCCACTCCGCAAACGGCAACATCCAATCAGGTTGTGATGACGGTTGATCAGGTTGTAACACCTTCTGTTACCATTGCAGATTTTCCAAGCGGAGCGCAGTGTGCAGGAACAAGCATTACCATTACTCCAACTCCTGTTAATGAAGGTAACAATCCGGTTTATGAATGGTTTATAAATGGTGTAAGTTCAGGAAACACTGCATTACTCACATCTTCCTCATTCAGTGATGGTGATGTGATTTCGGTTATTCTTACTTCTGATGCTGTTTGTGCAACACCAACTACCGCTGCATCCAATTCAATTACCATTGCAATTGATCAGGTTATTAATCCAAGTGTTACAGTTGCTGCTGTTCCTGCCGGAACAATCTGTTTCGGAGAGCAGGTAACATTTACAGCAACACCCAGCAGTGCGGGAGCAAATCCAACATATCAATGGACCGTGAACGGAGCCAACGCAGGAACGGGTGCTACCTTTTCATCGTCTTCATTAAATGATGGTGATGTGGTGGTGGTTACTCTTACTTCATCTTCGCCTTGCGCTAATCCGACAACAGCAGCGTCAACACCAATTACAGCGGATGTAAATACCTACGTTACACCGAGTGTAACGATTGTGGCATCACCATCAGGACCTGTTTGTATAGGAGCAACTGTTACCTTTACTGCAAGCGGAACAAATGGCGGTAGTGCAGCTGCTTATCAGTGGCAGATAAACGGAGTTAACGTAGGAACCGGGACAACTTTTTCTTCCAGTACATTTAATGAGGGCGATGTTGTTTTTGTAATACTTACTTCCAGCGAGCCCTGCACCAACGGAAACCCGGCTACATCCAACCAAATTGTTATGACGCTTGCGCAACCTATATTAGTGGTTGCTTCAAATGATACAACGGTTTGTTCAAGCACACCTATTTCTTTAGATGCACAGGCTACAGGTGGTGATGGAATTTACAGTTATACCTGGAATAATGGTGCAGGAAACGGAAGCACGGTAAATGTTAATCCTCCGCAAACAACAACCTATTCGGTAACGGTAAGTGACCAGTGTGGCTCAACACCGGCAAGCGATGATGTTACTGTTATAGTTAATCAGCCGGTAGCAAGTTTTGGATTTACTCCCGAGTTACCCGATATGAATGACTCGGAAGTGCGTTTTGAAAACCAGTCGCAGGGAGGTGTGGATTATTTCTGGGATTTTGGTGACGGAACAACCAGTACGGATATGAATCCAGTACATAATTTCGGTTCGCCCGGTGATTATGAAGTTACTTTAACTGTAACCTCGACAGGTGGCTGTGTTGAAACCACAACGTATATTATAACGGTTGAAGATGTAATGGCTTTCTGGGTGCCGAGTGCGTTTACCCCAAACGGTGACGGACTGAACGACACCTTTTTTATGAATGGCACAATGGACCACCCTTATGTGATGCGCATTTACAATCGCCTTGGCAATGAAATTTATTTTACGGATAATTCAATTCCGTGGAATGGCGCTATATTTAATGTTGGCGATGTGGTGCCTAACGGTGTGTATGTCTATGAAATTGATCTGGACGATTCCGATTTCAAAGGAAAAACTCTTGTAGGAAGAGTTAACGTTATCAGAGACGGGAGATAACAAAGGCAAAGACAACACAGACTGCATTGCGGTGTGTGTTTGTTTTTTGTGAACGGTGAGTCGGTTGCTGTTGCAAGAACTATAAATACTTTCGTGAACTTTGAACTTGCAGTAGCGAAAAGCATACGTGCAGTAGCAAGAAATGAAGTGGCAGTGGGTAATTGTGTTAGAGCAGTCGGTAATTATGTAAAGGCAGTAGCGAGAACTACAAATGCAGTTGCAAGAATTGAAGTTGCAGTAGCAAAAAGTATAAGTGCAGTGGCAAGTTTTGAAGTTGCTGTAGGGAAAAGTATAAAAGCAGGGTTGCCTCACCCCTTAGCCCCTCTCCATAAGGAGAGGGGGGAGAGGAGAGGTACTATTAGTTAATTATCTTCTTAAACTTAATTCCGCTCACTTGTTTGTATTGTTCGCTTGAAGCTCCGAAAACGGATTTCACGTATTTTTTAACTTCCTGCGCTATGTCGTAAAGACCTGTTTGGTTTGCATACAATGTTGCATTTCGGGTAATACGCGCATTGCTTAAATTAGTAGTTGCATTAATAACGTCAGTGTTTTTAGCTGCAAGGTTGGCTGATTGCGCAGTGAGGGTTGCCACTTGCAAGTCCATTTCGTTAGGCATGTATGTTGGCTCGGACGCAACCAAAGCAATTAAGGCGTTGAAGTGTTGCAACAAACTATCGTAGCTCTGCTGAGAAACAGAAATCTGTTGAGGGTTTGGTGTTGGAACAGGACCTGGACCAGGAGGCACAGGCGGAACCGGTATTGTAGGGTCAGTTTTTTTGCTGCCACCTTTACGTGCGCCCTGAATTTTTCGGTTAATGGATTTTGCATCTTTTATTAACTCGCTTGAGGCATTGGTTGCTGACAATGCGTTTACAATGCGTGTTGCCAATGCTTTAATAGGATCAAAAGCTATTTGCCTTGCGTTAACCGCATTGATAAAGTTAGTTGCAAATGCAATTACTGATTGCAGAGTGCCTTGTGCTGTTAAACGAAGTGTTTGCAGTGCCATAATTTGCAAAGCAAGTTTTACGGGGTTGTAGCTTGCACCGTATGCGGTGCAAAAGGAAATAAGGTCTTCAAAGTTTGCTACGTTTTTTGCGTGACCGGTTTCTGATGTTGATGCCATGATTTCTAAATTTTAATTGTTTGTTTTAATTGTTTGTTAAAGAGTTTTATAACGCCCTTTAATATGATAACGGGATGGAAAAGGAATTATTGTGTGAACTGAAAAATATTTTTCTTAGTAAAATGCAATGAACAACAAACCAAACTGAGAATATTTATATTTGAAGAACCGAAAATTGAGAAGATGAAAACAAATTATCATAAAAAATTAGATAATACACTGAAATTAATTGTAGAAGGAAAGTTTGGAATTATTGATGAAAAAAAAGAATATAATTGGTTAGAAGATGATGGAGAGGATTATAGTGAGATATTGAGTAAGTTAATTAAAGATGGTTTTATAAAAGCTAAAACAAGTCACAGCATGTATGAAATTGAATTACCTTACATTGAAACTGTTGAAGGGGGAATATTTTTTGAAAATGGTGGGTATCTTGGACAAAAAAATAGACAAACAAGGTCAAAACGTTTTCAAACCATAGTGACAGTGGCGATTGCTTTAGGTTCTCTTTCTGCGATTGGGCTTTTGATTTTGGAATGGCAAAAGTATCACGCAAATTGTATATGTTATTAATAAAAAACTAATTCATTATTAATTGAAACTGTTAAACAAAATTTCTGATGCAATATTTGGTTTCTTCATTTATCTTTTTATAGTTATTATAAAAATACTTGATACAAAGCTGGGCATGGCATTGTTATGGATTTTTATTCTGTTGTTCTACATTTCTTTTGAATCTGTAAGTTGGGGTATAGATGAAAAAAATCAGGGAGACTATAAACGTGCAATATTTTATTATGGTATCGCAATAAAACTAAGACCTTTTAATGAAGATACTTATTGTTATAGAGGAGATGCCAAATTCAAGATGAAAGATTATGGAGGCGCTAGATTGGATTACAACAAAGCAATTAAGATTAACCCGAAAGACGATTGTGCCCACCATGGCTTAATACGAATGAGTAACGAATTGGGCGATTACAATGGAATAATAGATGAGTATAATAGGGCAATAATAATTAATCCAAATGATCAATTTTTATATTGGAGAAGAGGGAAAGCAAAGGTAGATATTAAAAATTTCAAAGGTGCTGTTGATGACTTTAATAAATCAATTGAAATTGGTTCTATTAATTGGACTAATATTTATCAAGATATAGGAGAAGCTAAGTATAATCTAAACGATTACTCGGGTGCAATAATTGCTTTTAACAAAGCAATTGAAAAAAAAAGAGGAGGGGATTTTTATGATTGGCGCGGACGAGCAAAAGCTAAACTAAGAGATTACAATGGTGCAATTGCTGACTTCAATATGATAATTGTGATTAATCCTAAAGATGAGTTAGCTTATTTTAATAGAGGATGTGCAAAGATTGAGGTAAAAGACTACTATGGTGCAATTGCAGACTTTAGCAAAATAATTGAAATTAATCCTAAGGTTAAAAACGCTTATTGTCGAAGAGGTTATGCTAAGGCTGAATTGAAAGATTATACTGGTTCATTTGTGGATTTTAGTATGGAAATTTACTATAATCCGGATAATGGAGAGGCTTATTTTAGAAGAGGGGAATCAAAAATTCAAATGGGACAAAAAGAAAGCGGATGTTTAGATTTTAGTATTGCCGAAGAGAAGGGGTATGAGGATGCATATAAGACAATTAGGGAATTATGTAATCAATTCGATAAATATAAATAGAAAAAAATATAATGAAAAAAATATTTTCTAACTTTAATAAACTGCCAAAAGGCTTAAAAAGACTATTAATCTCAGGAACTCTTGTTGGACCTTTTTTACTTAGCCCGATACTATTGTTTTTTGGAGGGAATTTATATGTGGAATATGAAGTTGAACATGGAGGGAATAATATTCGTGAACAATATACAGAAATAGTATATAGGTTAGCGGACGGAGACCATTTTTTTGGTGTTGGAATTTTTTTTGGTATTCCAATTTATTGGTTATTTGTTTTATTATTTGCCTGGATTTATGATGGGTATAAATCAAATAATAATAACTAAGTAATTTAACTGTTTAATTGTGATTATTTTACTGTATTTATTTTATTTTTTAAAACAAACTAATCTTCCAAAAAGAGCATAGCTGGAAATTCTCTGTCTTTAATAAAATCTTCAATTAAACTATCGCTATTCTTTGTATCAATTATATAGGCAGAAAGATACCCATTATATGTTGTCATATATTTACCATAAATACTGCGCCACCGCTCACTATTTATTTTATATTTTCTGTAATTTATAAAATGTTTATCAATAAAAATAGTGTCATTACGAAAAGGACTTTCCCATGAAAAAATGTATTCAACAATAGCCATGGCCTTTTCTAAAGATGGGCAAATTTCATAAATACAACCTTCCCTCCCCATCTCAGCAATTACGACATAAACTGTTGTAGTCTCTGTGTTTTCTGATTTCAAATGATTATTCATTCTGTAATGGCACCTCTATTTTTTCACGAATTTAGAAATCACATTTTTGTGATTGTTACTCATTTTCACGTAATAAATTCCCGGTGAAAAAGTATCAACTGAAATGGAGGAAGCATTTTTATAATCTGTATTCTGATAAACAATTTTACTTGTCAGGTCAAAAATAAACAGTTCTACCTTTCCTGTTAAATCAGTTTTCAGTGTAAGTGTATTTTCAACAGGATTTGGAAAAACTAAACCAGTTGCTGCTGTATTTTCTTCCAAAGAAGTTGAGGTAACACATCTCGGATGATTATTAAAAAACTGAAGAATTTCGGAATTAGCGCTGATGTCTTGAGTAGTGACGCCAATAATAAGAGAAGCTCCGGGCCAGGTATGGGCACCACCGTTGATTTTAAAAGTTATCAGTTCGGTTGAAGCATCGCAGGAAGTATGATAGATTTTAGTAACCGTTGCACCATCAAGCGGATCGGTGTCGGGTAAGTCTTGCGTAATTGCAGCACCCAAACACGAATTGTGAGCTGCCCAGAAATTGAAATTTTCATCAACGGAAGTAAAAGCCGTTGTTCCGTTGTAGGGAACTGTATTGTCTGCTGTTCCGTGAAGTTCCATTACTGCCACTGCACGGGTATTCTGGCAATAAAACATCATGCTGTCGGTCATGCTTCCGGTTACGGAAGCAACAGCAGCAATTTTATTCTCCAGTTCGCAGGCAAGGCGGTAACTCATAAAGCCACCGTTGCTCATTCCGGTTGAAAACACACGACAGTCATCAATGTTATAACCTTCCGAAATGGTGTCGATCAACGCAGATAAAAAACCAACGTCATCAACGCCTGAATAGTAGGGATTATTCCAGCCGCTGTTCCATGCATTGGCAATTCCGTTGGGATAAACAACAATATAGCCTGCAGTATCGGCATCGGAATTAAAACCAGTGTACAGCATTTGTTGTGATGCATTAGAAGTATATCCGTGTAGATTTAAAACCAAAGGAGTTGGTTCTGATGCATTGTATCCGGGAGGTACGTGCAGAATGTAATCACGCAGAACACCGCCAAAAGTAAAACTGCCGTTTATGTTTTGTGCAGAAACAAATTGAGATGCAACAAGCGCAAGAATAAGTGTAAAAGTGTTTTTCATGGTTGGATAATTTAAGTCTAAAATTACAAAATGATTTCAGGTAAAATGGATTTAACCATATTTGCATGATTTTTTAAAAAGATAAAAATGATGAACAAAATCTCTCTTGCAATTAATGCAGTGCTGGTGGTAGCAGTTGGTGTGCTTTATTATTTCCATTTCTCAGGCAAAAAGGATGAGGTGGTTACAGATGCTGATTTACTTGCCAACCGCGA
>CAMBRL010000057.1 GCA_945870105.1 Chitinophaga pinensis | reverse complement strand
AAAGAGCTATTTATCGATTAAAAAGAGCTACTTATGAAGCTAAATGAAACTGCTTCAAAGAAAAACTGTTTTTAAAAAATAGAATTTTAATAAATAAGGTGTGGTGTTCTTACTCTTTGGGCGCCTGCTTATCTTCAGGAAAGGGATTGCCATCAGCCAACTTTTGCGCCACCGAGTTTTCGGGCGGCTTTACCTGTGGAGTTTCGGGCTTGGGAGTTTCAGTGGTTGGAGTAGCGGTATTTGCAGCGCGCTCACTTTCGGTTATGCTTTTTTCAATCTCGCGCTGTATGCTTCCTGTGGCATCTTTGAATTGGCGCATGCCTTTACCCAAACCACGCGCCATTTCGGGAATTTTATCTGCCCCGAAAAACATAACTATTACCAGAAGGATAACTACTAATTCGCCAGCACCGATGTCTAAGAAAAGTAAAGTCATGCTGCTTATTTATTTCGGATTGCGAATTTTAAATTGCGGATTGGTATTCAATCCGCAATTTAAAATTCAAATTTCGCAATCAATTTATTTCGCCTCAACTTCCTTGTTGCGCTGGAAGTCAATTACAATAGGTGTAGAAATGCACAGTGAAGAATAGGTTCCGATGATACGGCCAATCAACAACGCAAATACAAACCCGCGAATAACCTCACCACCAAAGATGAAGATAACCACCAGAACGAAGAATACCGTTAATGTAGTATTGATAGTTCTGCTCAGTGTTGCATTCAAGGCATCGTTGATAACCACTTTGTCATCTACAATTTTGGTTTTGTGCTGACCAAGGTATTCACGAATACGGTCAAACACCACCACCGACTCAGTCATAGTGTAACCCATTACCGTTAGGATAGCCGCGATAAAATGCTGGTCAATCTCCAACGCAATCGGAATAAGACCATTAAGAATAGCGTAGAACGAAAGAACAATCAGCACATCGTGGAACAACGCCACAGTAGCACCCAAACCATACTGCCATTTTTTGAAACGGATAAAGATGTAAAGAAACATCAGCCCGCATGAAATCAATACTGCCCAAACTGCACCGGTTTTAATATCATTCGCAATGGTTGGTCCTACTTTTTGTGAAGAAACCAGGTTAGTAGATTTGAATGTTTCAAAGTCAGGCGCTGCGCTGTAAAGCGGAGATAAACCCTCAAATAGTTTCTCAACTACTGTGTTATCTGCATTTTTAGCGCTGTCGGTAATCAGGTAAGTAGTAGTAATTTTGAAACGGTTATCGGTTCCAACGGTTTTTACCTCAGGAGCATCGCCAAACGATTTGCTCAAACTCTTAATAAGATCATCGCTTGAAAGCGTTTTGTCCATTTGCACTACATACGAGCGACCACCTTTGAAATCTACACCGTAGTGCAGTCCTTTGGTTGCAAACGCAATAAGTCCGGCAACAATAATCAATGAAGAAAAGATGTAATAGTATTTACGGTTTTTCACAAAGTCGAAGTGAATGCCGCTGTAAATTTTGTCTGAAATAGCGTTAGAGAAAGAAACTGTTTTACCGTTTGCAGTCAATGCTTCCAGAATAATGCGGGTAATCAATACTGCTGAGAACAATGAAGTGATGATACCAATACCCAATGTTACCGCAAAGCCCTGGATAGGTCCGCTTCCGAAAATACCCAACACGATAGCAAGAATTAATAGCGTAATGTTCGAGTCAAGAATGGAAGACATGGCATGTTTGAAACCATCGTCAATAGCAAGGCGCATTCCTTTACCTGCACGAATTTCTTCACGGATACGCTCAAACAAAAGAATGTTGGCATCCACCGAAAGACCGATAGTCAGAATAATACCCGCAATACCAGGAAGCGTTAATACCGCACCCAGCGAGGCAAGCACACCCATTATAAAGAATACGTTGGCAAACAAGGCTACGTTAGCAACCCAACCTGCTTTCATATAATATAAGCCCATGAAAAGCAGAATAACAATAAAGGCAACGATAAAAGAGATCAAACTGTTGCTGATTGCTTCGGCTCCCAATGAAGGACCAACAATAGACTCTTCAACAATACGTGCAGGAGCAGGAAGTTTACCGGCTTGCAGAATGGTAGCCAAATCCTTTGCTTCATTAATAGTGAAATTTCCGGTAATAGAAGAACGACCACCAGCAATTTCGCCATTTACGGTTGGGAAAGAATAAACATAGTTATCCAAAACGATAGCGATTGAACGGTCAATGTTTGCACCTGTCAGTTTTTTCCAACCGGCAGCACCAACGTTGTTCATGCTCATGGAGATTTCAGGTTTTCCACCAAACTGTCCGAAACCCTGACTTGCACTAACAATCACATCACCTTCCAAAGGCGCTTTGTTGTCGCGGCTGTTGATTTTAATGGCAACTAATTGTAAAGTTGTTCCTTCTGCATCAAACGCTTTTACAGTCCACAGAAATTTTGAGTTGTTAGGGAACAAGCCTTTTACCTGCGGAATAGCTAAGAATTTATTTACCTCAGCAGTATCACGGATTGCGGCATAACCTACAACCGGACCCGGAGCATTCATATATTGTTGCTGCTCGTTCTGATAAATATTAGGACGCAGTTTTGCGAACAAAGGATTTTCTTTCGCGAACTCCTGAAACTGTGCATCTTTTGATGTGTCTGCCTTTGCAGTGTCTTTAGTTAAACCGGCTAATGGGTCAGTAGCGCTGTCTTTCAAAGCAGCTAATGGATCAGCAGCTGGAGTTGCAGCAGTTTTAAGAACGCTGTCGGTTTTTAATGAGTCGATTGCTGAAGAAGATGAATCTTTTGCTCCGCCTGAAATGCTGCGCAGGTATTCATTTGCTTTACCAAATGATTCAGCGAGTTCACCATTTTCGTATGTTTCCCAGAACTCCAGTTTGGCAGAACTTTGCAACAGTTTACGTGCACGATCCGGCTCTTTAATACCCGGAAGTTCCACTAATATGCGGTCAGAATTCTGAAGGCGTTGGATGTTAGGTTGTGTTACACCAAACTTGTCAATACGTGAACGCAATACGTCAAATGATGAGTTAATGGCGCTTTGCGCTTCTTCGTTCAGCACTTTCAGCACATCAGCATTGGCAGTCTTATCACCTATTTTTTCTTTCAGGGTAAATCCGAAAATTTCAGGTGACGCCAATTGTTTGCCGGGAGCAACTTCTGTAAAAGCCTCACCAAAAAGGGTTACAAAATCTTTAGTAGAAGTGCTTTGTCTTTGCTTCGCTAAATCAAGCGCTTTGTTGAATTCAGGATCCGTGCTATTGTTGGAAAGTGCTTTCAAAAGGTCGTAAAGCGATACTTCAAGAGTAACGTTCATACCACCTTTCAAATCCAGACCAAGGTTAATTTCACGGTCTTTGCACTCGCGGTAGGTATATTGAATAATTCCTAAGTTGTAAACTTCCTTACTAGCTATTGAATCTAAGTAGTTCTTTTCTTTAACTGCATCTCCTGCAGCATATTCTGCGGCATCTTTATCGATGCTGCGGGCTACCCACGTGAAGGAGAGTTGGTATAGACAAACGAGAGCTAATAGTATGGCAAAAAGTTGAATGGCGCCTTTGTTCTGCATAATTTCTTTATGTATTACCGTTTTTTTTGAGCGTGCAAACGTACAAATTTTTAATTATCGCAAAACAAGTATTTTAGGACTTGAGGAATAAGGGAAAAACAGACGTTTCTCCTTCCAAGAAATTACCCAATACTCATCACTAAATCGTCTGCACTCACCAAACTGCCGCCTGTAAGAAAAATCTTGTCAATCGTTATCTCGTCATGAGCGGTAATGGTGGTTTCCATTTTCATGGCTTCTATTACAAACAGAGGTTCGTTCTTTTTCACGGTTTGGCCCACTTTTACAAATACCTTGCTCAATAAACCTTGCAGAGGTGCGCCAACGTGTTTGGGGTTTTGCTTGTCTGCCTTAAAATTTTCGTGTTTTGTAATATTGAGTGAGCGGTCTGAGATTTCTATGTTGCGCGTTTGCCCGTTCATACGGAAAAACACAGTGCGCATACCATTTTCGTCAGGCGCACCCACCGAAAGCAGGCGTATGATTACCGACTTGCCCTCTCCTATCTGCACTTCGGTTTCTTCGCGCAAGTCTAAACCGTAGAAAAAGTTCTTGGTCGGTATTTTTGATACATCACCATACTCCTGTTTCTTCTTGTAATAGTCTTCAAAAACTTTGGGATAAAATTTCCATGATAGAAAATCAGTAAGGTCTAAACTGCTGTCGAACTTTTTAAGAAAAGCATCAAACTCATTTTCAAAATCTACAGGTTTCAGATGCTCATTGGGACGGTCATCATAAGGCTTTTCATCTTTCAGAATTATTCGCTGCAACTCTTTAGGAAAACCTCCCGGAGGCTGACCAATATCGCCACGGAAATAAGATTTTACTGATTCAGGAAACGAAATCTGGTCACCTTTGGTCATAACATCTTCCACCGAAAATCCATTGCTGACAAGGACCTGCGCCATATCGCCCACTACTTTTGAACTTGGTGTTACTTTTATCACGTCACCAAATAATTCGTTCACCGAGGCATACATATCCTTTATCTGCTCAAACTTATCTCCTAGTCCCAAAGCAATTGCCTGTGGCTTTAAATTAGAATATTGTCCGCCCGGAATTTCATTAATAAACACCTCTGCAGTGCTTGCCTTTAGTCCGCTTTCAAACGGATAATAATACTCACGAACATCCTCAAAATAGGTCGAGAATTTATTCAGCTTCTTGATGTCAATTTTATTTTCGCGTTCATGAAACTTCATCATCTCTACTATGGAGTTGAAGTTAGGTTGCGAAGTCAATCCTGATAAACCGCCAAGCGCTACATCAATTACATCTACTCCTGCTTCTATAGCTTTGAGATACGTAGCAGGTTGCAGCGAAGAAGTATCGTGTGTATGCAAGTGTATTGGCAACTTTACCGTTGACTTCAGCGCAGTGATTAATTCAGTTGCAGCATAAGGTTTCAGCAAGCCCGCCATGTCTTTGATAGCGAGAATGTGGGCTCCTGCATTTTCAATATCCTTAGCTAATTGCAGATAATATTCAAGCGTGTATTTTGTTTTGCTTTTATCAAGAATATCGCCTGTATAACAGATTGCACCTTCTGCAATACCGCCTGTGTTTTTGCGCACATACTCAATGCAGGGCGCCATACTTTTCATCCAGTTCAACGAATCAAAAATGCGGAAAATATCCACACCGGTTTCCCATGATTTTTCTACAAACTTTTCAATCAGGTTATCAGGATAAGCGGCATACCCAACTCCGTTTGAACCACGGATAAGCATTTGCAACAGAATGTTAGGAATTGCTTTTCGCAACAACGATAAACGCTCCCATGGGTCGGCATACAAAAAGCGCATGCTCACATCAAATGTTGCTCCACCCCAAACTTCCATACTAAAAACCTCAGGATGATTTTTCGCATAACTCTCTGCAACTTTCAGCAAATCATACGTGCGCATCCGCGTTGCAAGCAAACTTTGGTGCGCATCGCGGAAAGTGGTGTCTGTGTAATGAATTACTTTTTCGTTTTTCAGCCACGCAGCAAATTTCTCAGGTCCTAAATCAGTGAGAATATCTTTTGTTCCTTTTTTATACGGCTCAAAACGCTTAAACTCGGGAACAACAGGCGTTGGAAAAATCTTTTTAGTATCCTTGAATTTTACATCAGGATGGCCGTTTACCACTACATCACCGAGGTAGCGCATCAGTTTGGTTCCTCTGTCCTGCCCGCGTTTAAACTTAAAAAGTTCAGGCGTATTTTTTATAAAATCAACGTTAACTTTTCCTTTCGTAAAATCAGGATGATTAATAATGTTTTCAAGAAAACGGATATTGGTTTTAACACCACGAATGCGGAACTCCTGCAAACATCGCGTCATTTTGCGGGCTGCACCGTCCAATGTTCTGGAGTGAGCACAGACCTTTGCCAACAACGAATCAAAGTAAGGACTGATTTGCACTCCGGGATAAACGCTGCCTACATCCAAACGAATTCCAAAACCGGATGCTGTTCGGAAAGCAATCACCGTTCCGTAGTCAGGCTTAAAATCATTGCTTGGATCCTCAGCAGTTATACGGCATTGAATAGCGTAACCGTTCAATGTTACAGCGCTTTGATCTGGGATTGCAATTTCGTCTTCATATAATTTATAGCCCATTGCAATACGTACCTGCAATTTCACAATATCAATACCTGTTACCATTTCGGTAACGGTATGCTCTACCTGAATGCGCGGATTTACTTCAATGAAATAGATGTTGTTTTTCTCATCCACCAGAAACTCAACCGTGCCCACATTATTATACTTCACCGCTTTTGCAATGCGGATAGCATATTCGTAGAGTTTTGTTTTTACTGCTTGCGCTAACCCGAATGAAGGAGCAACCTCCACAACCTTTTGAAACCTGCGCTGCACCGAGCAATCGCGCTCAAACATGTGAATGGTGTTGCCTTCGTTGTCTGCAACAATCTGTATTTCTATATGGCGAGGATTTTCAACAAATTTTTCAATAAAAATGGTGTCGTCACCAAAGGCGTTTTTCGCTTCGCGCTTAGCTTCCGGAAATGCCTTTTCTAATTCCTCGGCATTACGCACTACGCGCATTCCTCGTCCACCGCCACCGGCAGCAGCTTTAACCATTACCGGAAAACCGATACGCTTCGCTTCGCTTTGCGCAATTGTTGAATCTGTTAAATCAATTTTGTTACTTTCTATTACCGGAATTTCAGCCTCAACTGCCACTTTCTTTGCAGAAACTTTATCGCCCAGTTTCAGCATCACCTCAGGGCGCGGACCAATCCAGACTATTCCATTCTCTTCGCATTTACGGGCAAATTCAGCATTCTCAGACAGAAACCCATAGCCCGGGTGAATTGCATCTACATTTTTTTCTTTTGCAAGGTTAATGATCTCATCAATATCCAGATAGGGTTTAAGCGGGTCGTTATTTCCACCAATCTGATAGGCCTCATCTGATTTAAAACGGTGTTGAGAATAGCGGTCTTCGTAAGTATAAATTGCAACCGTGCGCATTTTCAATTCCACCAACGCACGTAAAATGCGGATGGCAATCTCACCACGGTTGGCTACAAGAACTTTTTTAATCTGCATGGGTAAACTAAATTTCTTCGGGCAAAAGTATCTTTTTTCGAACCGCTTTTAAACAAAAAACTCATCCACCTTAGGCGGATGAGTTTTCCTGATTAGGGTTTGTTTAATCTTAAGGTTATTTCACCACCACAATTTTCTTACTAAACACTTTATCGTCTGTAGCTATTTTCACAAAATAAATACCTGCATCAAAGCCCGAAACATCAAAACTGATACGCGACTGACCTGCGGAAAAAATAACTTGATTAATTACCCTTCCGTTAATATCCATAACCGAGGCAACACCCACTTTGAAATTGCTGTCGCTTAGCTCGGCAACAAAAGTATTTTTTGCCGGGTTGGGGTATATTTTCACATCATCGGGAGCAAGCCTGTTTTCTACTCCCGTTGTATCTGTAACAACCTCGCCCCAAATACCATCAAAACTTAAGCGGTCAATTGTTATAGTTGCATGACCAGTTGCAGAACCCCTGTTATTAGTATTAAAATCAATAACAACGCTATCAGGAATTGTAACCTCATCAAAATAACTGATGGGAATATCTAAAAACTGAAAGTCATCCAAATCTCCTGAGGTTTCGGCTCTTCCATAACCTACGTTTATTCCGTTTTTAAACATTGCTAATGCAATTACAACAGTATCCGGCTCGCTGCATGAATATTTATAATATCCGTTCAACCTGCTGTATCTTCTGTTTACAGGAGTTCCGCTGGTAGTAGGTCCAAAAAAATCTTTCCCCTTAATTGTTGCAAAAGAGGCATTGAATATATAGCCTGAAATATTTACATTTTGAATCTGAACAGCGTATTCATCAGCGTTAATTCCCTGCACTTTTTTTACCATCCTCGATTCTTCAATGTTATCGGGGTCAATGGCAAGTGTCTTAAAATAATACCAATCCTGCGGATTATCAAAGACAAATTCAAACCAGTCTTCAAAATCAATGTTGCAGTTGTGAGTAGCTGATGGTGTGAAGCGAATGTCATCTATAATCATAAAGTTATTCGTTGGGTCATTAACAACCGATGAAAAAGGGTTGAATGAGGCAAACCCAAGAACTATACTATCGGGTGTTAACGTTGAATTATATTCTATAGGAAAAGCAAAATGCTGAAAATTGCCACCTGAATTACCACTAATAAATCTGAAACCTGTTGAAATAATACTGTCACCTGAATACAAATGCGAGATAAATACTGCTGAATCAAGTGGATTGATATTGTAATTCAGATAAAAGCCAACAGAATCCGGCCGTGAACTAAAAGGGCATCCGCCAAAAAAATTAGGTCCGTCATTATTGCCTTCACCATCACCGGGAAAGCCGAGTATTGCAAAATTCACCTGCGATATTTTCAGCGCATAACTTCCTGAATAGCCGGCTACGCGTTCAAAATTTTCATCATTAGCAATATTCCATTGTTCGGGTAAAAGCAAAGTATCTATATTCCAGTTTTCGAAATTCCAGTTGGGTATTTCGGGCTCACCTGTATAAAGTTTACGTGCTTCGGTATAGAAAAATTCACTTCCAAAACCGGCTTTAATTCTGAAATAGTAAAATGTGTCGGGAATAAGGCCTGTAATTGCAGCCGATAGTTGGTGATAAAGTGTATCGTCTACCAATTCAGGTGTTGCAGTTACAGTTGTTCCAAAATCATTGGTAAGTCCATATTCAAAACTCAGAACCACTGGAAAATTTATATTGGTAATTTTCCCATTCAATTTTGCTGAGTTGACTGTAACATCGGTAGCAGGTAGTGTTGAAAAATAATTCCCCGTGAGCGCTGTATTAAAACTTTGCAGGTTTGAGTAAACAAAACCTGCCTGTGTTTCTGCTTTAATTCTGAAGTAATGGGTGCTTCCGCTGGGAAGATTGGTAACGAAGGCTGTAAGGTCATGACTAAGTGTATCATTTATGATAAAGGGTGTTGACTGTATAGTCTGCCCAAATGAGGTAGTGGGTCCATATTCAAAAGTTATTTCTGCCGGAAGTTGTGCTGAAACAAAACCGTCAATAAACCCATTAAGAGTGGCAAAAGTTTCGCCTACGGTGGTTGCCGGTAATGCCTGAAAATCTAAACTATAATCACCCGTATAAAATGAACTTGTATTAGTTGATTGCTGGCCCAGTTGAGTTTCGCCAGTAACTTTATAATAGTAAAAAGTATGGGGTGTTAATGAACTGACATCTACCGATAGTGAATGCTGCAATGTATCTGAAATGATAGCCGGTGTTGAGTTTATCCAATTGGTAAACTGAAAAGGATCTGTTCCATAAAGAAAGGTTATGTCGCTTACAGGCAAACTGAAATTATCAATTTCAGCATTAAGTGTTGCGGTTGTTTCGGTTACCTGTGTAGCTTCGGTAGCTTCAAAATTTGCGTAAAGGTTTCCTGTAAAAAATGCAACCGTATTGGCATAATAGGTGCTGTTTTGAGAAACCACTTTTAAACGATAATAATAGAGCGTATTCGCTTGTAGTGAAAATATAGTATCGTATACACTATAGTTTAATGTATCGCTAAGCAAAAATGGATTTGCCTGAACCTCACTTCCAAATTGAGTTGTGGTTCCGTATTCAAAATAAGCGCTTAACGTTTCGCTGGGACTACCTACTGTTCCTGAAAAAACAGTGTATACTAAATTAGTTTGCGGATAATTAGTTTGCAACTGCTGAAAAGGAATGTATGTAACAAAACTTTGTACATCACCATTGACAACTCCGTTAACTGATGTTGCTGTTGCATAATAGTAATAGGTTGTGTTGGGCAACAGATTATTAACAACCGACTCTGTATTCTGAAGAACTGAACTATTAAAAGTAGTAGGCCAGATAGGAGAAAACGCAAAATTCACATCTGACGAGAAATCGGGTGTTGTGGAATAAATAAAATTATAAGTAACCGGATTGCCGTGCGTATTGATATTTGCCCGCAAAATCACATTGGCTGATGTATCATTAACCTGAGTAACCGTTGCCGGTGCAGTAACTACTTCAGGCAGTGGTTCTGTACTATACAAATAAACTTCTCCATACATTCCTCCAACAACTCCGAAATCCTGGTTTAAGAATTTTACCGATGTAAGGTTTGAATACCATTGCGTTCCCTGTACTGTTTGCCTTATCCAGTTAGTACCTCCATTTGTTGTTTTGTAAAGCTGAGCAGCGTCTCCTGTTATATATCCTGTGTTTACATCAACAAAATCTATTGCTGTCAGCCAGCCACCGGGCTCATCCATTACTACATTCCAGTTTGCTCCGCCATCAGTTGTTTTAAGTATGGTGCGCATACTGGCAAGGGTATCAAACATTACAAAATTGCCACCCACAATGTATCCGGTGCTAGGGCTGCTAAAATGTACTGCATTAAAATCACGGGTATGTATTGGAGAGGTAACATCTGTCCAGTTGCTGCCGCCATCAGTTGTTTTTATAATGGTTCCCGAACCACCTACTGCAAAACCGTTATTTGCATTAATAAAGAATGCGCCTTTCAACCAACGGCCAGCCTGATCGCGAATAGCGTTCCAGGTACTGCCACCATCTGTGCTTTTTATTATTGTTTGGATGGTATCATTGGGGTAATTGCGTCCACCAAAACCAAAAACTGTTTGGGGTGAGTTGTATAGAACAGTTGTAAAGTTGCGCTGTGTCATTGCTCCGGGTGGGTATATTCTTGAATAAGAACCTCCACCGTCACCAGATTTTAAAATCTTCCCGGCATAACCTATTGCAATTCCATTAATAGAATCAGTGAAGTCAATAGAGCGAATATATCCACCACCACCATTATTGGCAAAATCCCAGGTCATACCACCGCTATAGGATTTAAAAATATCCTGAAGTGAATCATTTTGTTCGTTGCCCCCGCCTGCTATGATATTTGTTCTGCTGTGGGGATAAACCGAATACACATTACGTTGGTGATAAACCGGTGATAAATACCATTGCTGGGCGATGGAAATAAACGATAAAAAAGAAAGAAAAAACAGAAAAAAAAACCTCATAATCAGAATAATGTTTACGGTTAAATTACTGTAAACAACTTATGGCGTAATTAGTTTCAGTGTTGCAGTGGGTGCAGCAATGGTAATTTTGTTTGTTCCTGCGTTGTTGGTAAGAACATTAGTTGCTTTTGCAGTACCCGTATTAATATTTGGCTGATAGGTTGCATTTCCTATGGTCGCTTGTTTATTACATGCTAGAGGTGATGTGTTGCAGGGCACACAATTACTCCAGTTTGTATGGATATACCAGTTGTCAGCACCAGCTGTATTAGTAGTGCCAGCACCCCAAACTGTTGGGCTGGTGACATTTGCTATTGGGGTGCCTGTTGAATTTGACCCGTAACAAACCCGATCGCTTGGACTTGATACACTAAATGTGTAGGTAGTAAGATGAGTTGAAGTAGCATTAGCTACTAAAGGTGTAGGAGTTGGGCTTGTAGTATTCGATAAAGAGCCTGCAGTTGATGTCCATAAATAGGTAGGGGTGCATGCTGTATTAATGCTGCCCACGTTTCCGGTAGCATTGAAAGGCCCACCCGTAGGTACACCACCTGAAGGGTAGTTAATGCATACAGCCGTGGGTACGGTGGCTGAAACATCTGAAGGTGTTGGAGTAATTTTATAAAACCTGAAACCATTGTTAAACCCACTGTAAATAACACTTCCGGGTCCCAATTGTGGTGTGTTTACTGTATTATAAAAAGTAAGTGAGGGAACCCACTGACCTGCAGAATAACCACCAAATTGTGGTGCAGGGGTAGGTGCCTGTGTTTCAAAAAGAATATTAATCACCAGGGGTGTATTGCTGCCATATACTGGTTTAACAGTAAAATAGCCCCCTGAAGGGATATATTGAATTGGCAAGGTGGAGGTAATGGTACACCTGGTATTTAATGGACTGCTTACCATTGAGCCTCCAGACATATACCAATGAGTTGTTGTTCCTAAAAAGCGGAGTTTTCCGGTGGTAAAATTTGTATTCGTTGCATCAGTAATATCCAATTTCATTTTGTTTACTCCAACATCATTCGCATTCAGATAAGGAAATGAAATACCCCAGTTTGAGCAGACAGGCCATGATGTATTGCTGTAATTAATGGTTTGACCACCTGCAATCCCCCATGCTGGTGGTGTTGTACCTCCCGGAGGGTAATTATAAGGTGTATATGCGGTTCCAACTCCAGACGGTGTAGCTACTGCCGTTGTATAGGTTGGGGCAACGTCCGTTACCGTAATTACAGGTGCAAGGCCGGGTGAGGAATTGGTGCAAAAAGCATCACTGATTGAAGTGACAGTGTATGTAGTGCTCTCAATCGGCTGCCAGGGAACACTTAATGTTTGAGAAGCACCCACCGCTGAAAAGGTTCCTGTATATCCTGCTGCAGGATAAGAATTGGTGGTGCCACCTGCTGAATAATTAATGGTGTAATTAGCTGTACCTGCTGTTGCATTCCAAACTAATTGTCCGGTGCTCCCTGAACCTGCCATGCAATAAGAATTGGCTGTTAGGGTACCTGTTGGAAGGGGACGAACGGTAAGTGTTCCTGGGTTTGAAGTAAGATTAGTACAAGGCGATGTTCCTCCAACTATACACCTGTAGGTATAATTGTTCATACCTGCAACTGCGCCAGTAATAGAAAGTGAGGCAGTATTGAAACCGCCATAGGTGCAACCATCGTTGGGAGTAGTAGCTCCTGTTATTGCAGTATAGATTCCACCTATGCCACGTTGCCATTGATAAGATGCAATGGTGCCTGCAGCTGTAACAGAAAAGCTTGTATTGCCGCCAGCACAAAATCCCGCAGGACTCCCCGGGTGACTTGAAATGGAAATTGCTGTATTTATTGTTACAGTTGCACTTCCCTGCGGACTCCAGCACCCGCTATTTAAAGAACGGAAGTAGTAACTACCTGTGCCTACTGTTGTAATATTTTGCGGAGTACCCCCTAAATTAGTAACAGAATTACCTGATATAGTTCCTTGATAATAAATGGTTCCCGGTGTACCATTTGATGCTGCGAGAGAAACGCTGGTACAATAACTTCCGGATGAAGGTGTTACAGTAACTGCTGAAGGAGTTTGGTTTATGGTAACCGGAATAGTAGTAGTAGCACTGGTGCACCCATTGGCAGTAGCAGTAACTGTATAATTACCTGAATTGGCTGTAGTAGGGCTTGTTACTGTAATTGTTTCACTTGTTGTTGAAGAGGCCGGGCTGAATGTGGGTGTACCCGGACCTGCCCAGTTATAAGTGTACATACCTGTGGTAACATAGGATGCTAAGTTTTGAGCTGTAGCAGTGTTTGATCCTTTTGAATCGGTACCATTTCCTTCCCATTTGTAATAAGATACGCAATTTGCTGCATAATTCGTATTAGCCGAAGCTGGTCGAGTCATAAACTGCACAATATTAGCCTGTGTGAGTGCTGTATTCCAAATAGACGTTTCATCAAATACACCCCAGGTTTGTTGCTGTGGGGCTCCCTGGTAATTTCCAATAGCAGAAATGTTTTCTGTAATTTGTGTATTTGAAACACCAACCCTTACTCCATCTATATAAAATATTGTTTTCCCCCCCGTACCTACTGCAGCCATGTGGTGCCATACAGGTGTAGCCACAGTACCGGATAATTGCCCCATGTTAAATCCGCTGGGTTTGAACCCCCCGGCATCATAAACACCGAGATTTACAGTTCCAGGATGGGAAACAATATTGGCGATAATGTGATGGTAGTTGGGCCCTCGTAAAAAAGTATTCCAGGTAGATATGTTGTTGTTTGGCAATGGATATTTAAACCAAGTTTGCACTGTCCAATTAGCCCCTGTAGCTACGTTTGTAGAAAAATATTGAGTACCGTTATTGGTGTTACAACTGGCTGCTTGCCCCAGCGGTGCCTTGTCGGTAACTGTCATTGTAAAATTTGTACCTGAGCATTGTGCTGCAGGGGTGGCTACTGTTGGGCCGGGGTAGGTGTTAACAGTGGCCGCATTGCTGGTACCTGTAGCACGGTTACCGCTCATATCAGTGCCAAGCACAGGGTATGTTGTGGCAGCAGCAAAAGTCTGGGCTGTTTGAAGATTTCCTAAAGTTGCACCCGAACCTGCTGTAGCATGCAACCCATATTTTCCTGCGAGATAAGCGGCAACCTGCTCCTGTTCAAGGACGGTTAAAGCCCTGTCGTAATATATATATTCAGCTACATCTCCATTTGAGAATTCAGTTGCACCATTGCCATTCAGTTGCAAAATACCAGGCGCAGCCAAACCATTGCCATTTGATACAGCTGGAAACCCGTCACCTGTTATTGAATTTAAGGAAGCGCCACCGGGTCTTCCAACAGCTACAAATAAGTGAGGATTAACATCTGCAGCAGTTGCAGGATTATTAACCCATGTACCAGTATAATATTGATTCATATAAGTACCCCAGTACCCCATCAACCAATTCACATTATTTGATGACATCAAACGTTGGCAAGTTGCTCCGGCAGTTGTCATTTTTGCTACAACAAATATGGTATAGTTAACAGAAGTAAAATTAGGTCCGATCATATACTTTGGTGCAGTGGTAAATCGTAAAACAGGAAACCCATTAATTACATTTGTAACCAAGGTTGGATTATTTGCCAATGCAGGAGAGTTAAAATTATTGTTGTTAGTGCTGATGTCTTTCCATTGGCTCACGGTACCATTACTTGATACAATTATACCTGCATCGGCTTTTACCCATAACTTAGGACCTGTGCCAGTGCCATAGGCAGGAAGTACATTCAGCACCGCAGTCGGTGTGCAGTTGGGTGCGGGGTCTGTTGGGGTTGCTCCAATAAAATTTGTTAAAATTCCATTGCAACTATTGCCCGGTATGGAATTCATGGAAACAGAAGTTGCGTTTAAGGTAGGGGCTACTGCTTCAACCGATAAAGTGGCAAGCGCTGATTCAACAGTAGTGCAATTTGTAACGCTAACCCTAGCATAGTAATTACCTGCCACTACAGGTGTCAGTGGGTTTCCGGTTCCATAATTTGTACCGGTTCCACCTGCGCCTGAAAACCAGGTTACGGTTGGGCTGGTTCCGCCTACCCCATTGGCTGTGGCGGTAGTAGTTGAGTTTCCGCAATAAGGATTTGTTCCAAATGAAACTGATGAGACGGTTGGAGCTGCATTTACCGTAACTGGAATACTGGTAGCAACGGTACACCCACCTGCTGTTACTGAATACGTTATTGTAGCTGGGCCGGCTGCAACACCGGTAACAACACCGGAAGTACTAACGCTGGCTATTGTTCCGTTACTGGTTGACCATGTACCAACTGTCGGATCAAGGTATCGGGCGATTACTACCCCTGTACCACCTGCGCCTCCGACAGCCGTAGCTCCGGTAAAAATAGTTAAGGCACCACCACCTCCTCCTCCGGTGTTTGCTGTTCCAGGAAATCCGTTATTTGAACTTCCACCTCTGCCGGCACCTCCGCCACCATTTCCACCTGCACCACCTGTAGTATGCCCGCCACCACCACCTCCTCCGGAATAAAATGTAGCACCTGTGTTTAGCAGGTTATATGACAAACCAACTCCTCCTGCACCACCAGTAACAGTATTTACAAAAGCTGCCCCTACAGCGCCAGCGCCACCGCCACCGCCACCTGCACTGTTATTTGTATTATTATAAATCATAGACGCTCCTCCTGCATTTCCTTGACCTATTGTGCCCGCTGCACCAGCCTGAATTACGTTACTTTCACCTCCACCTCCACCTGAGCCACCAACAGTTGGAACTACTGTCCAGGATCCTCCTCCTCCTCCTCCGGTGACAGTAATAGGCCCAAATACAGTACTTCCTCCAGTACCGCCTATAGCAAATCCTGTTCCTCCGGCAGCGCCACCTCCAACTGTTACAGTATAAGCGGAATTAGCAAGTGCCGAACGGGTGTAAACTAAACCACCGGCCCCACCGCCACCTCCGGCAATATCCTGAGATCCGCTTCCACCACCACCGCCACCACCGGCTACCGCTAATACCTCAACATTAAGTATTGTTTGGGGTATTGTAAGGGTACCGCTGCCTGTAAAATTATGTATCCGGTAACCGCCCGATTGTGTGATAGCATTACCTCCTGTTGGAGCGGGCACAGTTAAAGAAGTTGTACCTCCAACACAAACAGAGGTTGTACCTGTAATGGCAGGAAGAGTAAAACATGTTTGATTAAAAGTAATTGTAGTATTTGTTGCAGGCACTGTAGCCAACGTATTCATCACAGTATTACTGAATGCTGCTGTATTATGCGTTTGCTGGGTGATGAGTTGGGTTGCGGTTGGCGTTGCTGCAAGTGTTAAGGCATTAATTCCAAGACTGTAAGTATATGTTGCAGTTGACGCAGTCATAGTACCATAAATAAACTCAATTTTACTATCTAATTCATACAATTTAACTTGAAAATTCAAATTGGGACCAGGGTTGCCAAATACTTCCATTCCAATCCATTCAACTGTTAGTATTCTATTAGGTGTTGTACCGGTTAGCTGGTATTTCATTGCGGCATTAAGCCCTGCTAAAGTACCCGGGTTGCCCACAGTAACAAGGTCATCATACATTGGTGCAAGTGTTTGCGTGGTTCTATTTGTTGTCGAAAACTGATTAGCATTTGCGTAACCATACGCTCCGAGTCCATTACCTATAGCTGCTGAAGCTGTATTAAAAGTAATAAAACCATTGGTGCTAATTCTGAATTGCGTTCGAACATTCCCATCGTACCAAAAATTGAAGCCAATAGGAGTCGCATTGCTTAAATTGTCATCCGTGGAGTTTACATTTCTCCAGCTTGGAAAATTTGTGCCGGTCCCTGAAATGGAAGTAAATGAAGTCGCTGTAGCGTAAGTGGCTGTATAACTTATTTGAGACTTTACAATATTGTAAGCTCCTAAAAACAGCAATATACTAATGCTTAATTTCTTCATCATGTTCATGCTTTTAAAAGGTTAAAAAAAAATTTCTTTAAAAACATTACTTATTTCTGTGCCTTATTAGTTTTAACCTCCACATTATTTTCCAGCGCATTCATGCGGGTAAGCAGATTTTCAATACTTGCTTTTAACTCGCTGTTTGTTTTTTGTTGGTTATCAAGCTGCGCTTTTTGTTCAACGTTTTTATCGTTTAGTTCTTTAATAGCCTCAATTAATACCGGCACTAAGTGGCTGTATTCAATGGTTTTGTAACCTTGGTCATCAGCATGCACTAATTCGGGAACTATCTTTTCGAGTTCCTGCGCAATCAGTCCGTACTGCTTTCCTTCAGCAAATTTGCTTTCAGGATACTCCTCTCTTCTCCAGTCATAAGTAACCCCGCGCATAGCCGCAACTTTTTCCAGGGCTCCCATTATAGGGTTAATATTTTTCTTCCAGCGAATATCAGAGCTTTCATCAATACCTGCTGTTCTAAGTTTCCCAGTTGTACTTATTGTAAAACCGGAAGCAGAAGGTGTCACCGTCATTGTGCCTGTAGTACCATCAATTGCAAAACCATATGAACTCACGGTTCTTAGTGCAATTGCTGATGCACCCGAACCTCCATTAATTGTTGTAGTGCTGGTTGAAGTGGTACTTCCGATGGTGATGGTTTTAATCGCTGCGCCTGTTCCTAAAAAGATGGAATGTGCACTGGCATCGGCTCCGAAACTTAAATTAGCTACTCCGGTAGTGGTGATACCGGCTGTAAATGTTGCCAGACCTGAATGCAATGATGTACTGCTTAAGGTAGTTGCGCCTCCTACAGTTAATGTTGTTCCAATAACCCCTGCAGCGCCTATATTGAAGTTGGCTGATGCCTGCGCGCTTGTGCTGTTATTAATATAGCTGCCGCTAAGTGAAGGAAGGTCAGCTGCCACAATAGTTCTGAAAGTAGGCGTTCCCGCTGAACCATTAGGTGCAGCCAAAAAGGTATTGGCTGTTTGAGAAGCAAAGTCTGCAGCAGCAACGGAACCCCAAGTCGGGTTACCGGCTGCATTACCATGTAACACAGTGGTAGTTGTTCCCTGATTTTGGAATAAAGCCGAAGCCAATGTTGGAGTGAAATATGTTGGAGCAGCAGCAGCAACTGTATTATTACCAAAAACGGTATAAGCACCGGCATTTGTTAGCGCAAAAGATAATGCAGGTGTAGTAGTTGTTGTTGCTTCGGTTGTTGTAAACAAAGGCGTCAAATCACCTGCTGAAAAATTGGTTACTGTTCCTCCAGAGCCAGTTAGGGTAATTGCGCCTGATGCGTTGGTTACTGTTATTCCACCAGCTCCCGTAAGAGTTGCCAGCGTATAGCCGGTTCCGTTTCCGATTAGTAGTTGTCCGTTGGCAGGTGTGGCACTAAGCGCTGTTCCTCCATTGGCAACCGGCACGGTAGCAGTTGATCCAAGTACCCCTGCCGCTGTTGTGGTTACAATACCGGCAGTAGTTAGGGAAGTAGTTATCCTACCATCTGCTCCTATAAGGAATTTATTCGTTTTAGCTCCACCAATGTCGGAAGCAACTGCAAACAAAGGGTTAGCGGCTGTAGAAGTTGGTGAATATCCAAACAAACTATAATCACCGCCTTCAGAAATACCCATCACAGCCGCAGATGTTCCCGAAATATTTGTAGAAATAGCTACAGAAGCTGCACCGCTTAAGCCTAACACACCTGCCCTTGAATTGCCTGACCCTGTATTCATAGCATCACCCACAACACCTATCCTGTTACCACTTGCATTATTAGATCTTCCATAAACAGCAATTTTATTTGTTGTAGCAGTACCATCTGAGTTATCAACCTCACCAAAAACTGCATAACGGTCACTGGTTGTGCCGCTATATATACCATAAACACCAGCAGTAACAGGATTTGAAGCAGTACTAAGGGTTGGAAAACCAGTATTGGAATTAAATCCTAAATAACCTTCGGCAACAGTAGCTCCGCTACCTAAATCAAATAAACCTGCAACACCGCCCCGGCTGCCAGTAGCGGCTGCAGCGGTTGTAAGATCACCTGTTAGAGCAAAACTTGCTGTTCTGTCTATTGGAACGCTTACAAGATCGTTTGTATTTGTTGGCGCAAGTGTTGTGCCTGTTCTGTTCCAATAGCCCTGTATTCCTGTTCCGGTTGATGATGCCCATGAAAGCTGCCCCGTTGCATTGGAAGTCAATGTTGAAACGGCTGCGGCTGCAGGTAACGAATATACAGCACCGCTGGCATTATCTGCATACATAATATTTGAATTTGCTATGGTTGGTGCAACGGTGTTAAATGTATTACCACCTCTGATACCGGCTACAAAAAGGGTTTTTGTTGTTCCCGTTAAATTTAAATTACCAACTACCTGACCATTGTTAGCTGCATAAAAATTTCCGTTTGCTGCAACATTAAATACATCAGCACCACCTGCTCCGTCACCAATTCTAAAAGTTTGGGTGGCACCTGTAGTTCCATTATTGAAATTGACAATTATAGCATTTCCTGAAGCTGCATTTAGGTTAAGATTGTTTGCTGCCGGTGCGCTTATAGTGTGTACAAAATTTAAAATAGGTTCTACGTCTATACTGTTTGTAGCAGAGGTTCCGAAATCAATGTCATTACCGGCAGTTAAGTTTGCAGCACCTGATAATATCCGTATCCATGATGTGGTGGCGTTATTCCAGTAATAGAAACCGGGTGTTACATCGTTGGGCACTATGCCTGCAGATGCAGTGTTGTAAACCAGCAAGGAGGTAGAGGTTGCTGATAATCCTGCTACCGGACCTGCGGCATTCAATGCTGTAAGGGCAACACGGGGAACCATGAATCCCTTGTCGGTTGCTATCACATCCATCATGGCGGCTGCATCGGGTGCGGTGCCTGCTGCGCTTATTCCGGTTTGTGCCTGAGCACCTGAAAACGCTGCTGCAGCAAGCAGAAGGAGGAGTAATTTTTTCATAGTGGTAGTATTTAACAGAGTAATATTAAGTATTCTGTAGATAAAAAAAAAGTAAAAAAGTCAATTTGTTCATTTTTTTTGAGCCTATTTTTTCAAATAATTAAGTTTCCAATACAAAATTGAGGCAAAGCATCAACTGGCATAACTAAAATAAAAGGTGCTTTGGACTTCCTGATTTTTTAGCTCTGCAACGCCTGTAAATAAAGGAAAGCAGCAAAAAAAAGGTGCGTTGGACTTCCTGATTTCGGCAAAAAGATGGTAACCACTCGCTGCCGGGGTGGGTGTATCTTTGTTTTATAAACCATTTATACAATCATAACTATGAAAACAGAAAACTTCGTTTTTGCAGGTAAAGAGCTTAGCCTGCACGAGATGCAAATCATTGCACTGATGGTGCAGAAAATGCCGCGCAAACAGATTGCCGACAAATTAAGCACCAACATTAACACCCTGGGACACCAGATTACCATTCTGTTTATAAAAACAGAATGTCCCAGCAACCTTGATCTGATTTTTAAAGCTGTTGACAACGGCTTTGACAGACAGGGAAACTTCAACGGAGAGCCGCTACTGTAATTTTTTTGTCGGCCTGCAACCCTTTGGCAGCAAGGGAAGGCTATATACTGCCACATAACATTGCCTTGGACAAGTGCTCAGGGGTGGAGTACTATTGCGGCATCGTTCTTTGAATGTAAATGCTTTATCACCAAAGTGCCTGATGTTATCACCACAGAGTGCGATGCTATCACCACAGAGCGTGATTTTATCACCACAGTGCGTGCTGCTATCACCACGGAGTGTGATGCTATCACCAAAGTGCCTGATGTTATCACCACAAAGCGCGATGCTATCACCACAGAGTGCGATGTTATCACCACAGGGTGCGATGTTATCACCAAAGTGCCTGATGTTATCACCAGAGTGTGTGATGTTATCACCACAGTGCGTGCTGTTATCACCACAGAGCGTGATGCTATCACCACGGAGTGCAACACCATCACCAAAGCATATACTATTCAAAGAAATGATACTAACGAATTATTAATCCTAAAAAACAAAAAAATGTCAGGAAACAGAATTAACAAAAAAGACAGCGCATTTGATCAGTATCTGCGCAACACCACCACAGCACTGGAAGGCCCGCTGCCTCCTAACCCACCACCTCCAATACCTGCCTGGCAACGTTTGCTGCTTACCGCTGCCGAGTTTGCACAATGGTTAAGTTTCCGAGACCAGTGGGCGATAGTGTATCCTAAATACACCGACAAGGCACAACGCACCCAAAGTATTATCAATCAAAAGAATACGCTGAAAACAAATTTCATAGCATTTGCCGAGCCGCTGCTTAACCGTATTTCGGGCAGCAACGCACTAACGGCTGATGAGCGCATAACATTTAACCTTAAAGAACGCGACCGCAGCCCCAGCAGCAGGCTGGTGATTGATACCTCACCCTCGGTATTGCTGCGGGCAAAAGAAGGCAGACGCGTGCAGATTGAATGCCGCGTAATAGCCGACAGCAACCGCCCCAGCAAACATATAAACTGCGATGTGATTGAATACCGCTACAAGGTGGCTGCACCTGTAACTATACCCGACCCGGGTATGCCTGCCCCGCCTACACCGCCAATGCCCGGCACCCCGGCAGCAGCCCAACAGGTTTTAGGCGAAACAGGAAAAGCACGGTTTATTCTGCAACTGGCACAAGGCGATGCGGGCAAAGAGTTTACCATAGAGTGTCGCTGGAAAAACTCAAAAGAAAGTCAGAAATCAGGACCGTGGAGTGCAGCGGTTAGCGTGATGGTTATCTGGTAACGCTGTATTCAGGTAAACAAAAAAGCCTCTGTGCATGAACTTAGCACAGAGGCTTTTTTATTAGTTAACCACCACAATTTTTGAGTTGAAGATTTTATCGCCTGACAGAATTTTTAAAAAATAAAGCCCCGCATCCATATCGGCTACATCAATACTAAGCCTTGTTTGCCCTGCCGGAAAAACGGATTGCCTTAGTGTTCGCCCGTTAATATCTGTTAGCAGCAGCAAAGCAGTGGAGGTATTGTCACCGCTAAACTCTGCCACAAAACTGTGTTGTGCAGGGTTAGGAAAAACACGAACCTTATTTTCTGATACAGGTATGTTTTCAATTCCTGTGGTGTCTGATAGTACTCCCCACAATCCGTCAAAACTTAAGCGGTCAACAGTTAAGGTTGAAAAACCTGCCGGTACTCCGTAATTATTATTTCTTAAGTAAATAATAGCACTATCAGGCACAGTGGTTTCATCATAGTAGGTAACAGGCATATCAAAAACTGTGTACGTTGAGGTGTTATTTCCTGTAATAAAACCGCCATGCCCTATTGCTACTCCATTTTTAAACATGGCTACTTCAATGAATAACGAATCCTCAATAACCGATTCATATTTATAATATCC
>CAMBRL010000056.1 GCA_945870105.1 Chitinophaga pinensis | reverse complement strand
AAACAGCATAACCGGAATTTAGAAACTCGTTTATTATTTCCTGAGACCAATCGCCTTTATCTCCGGCTACCCATGCTCCACCATGAATAAGCAGAACCATTGCGGTGCTTGTATCGCGATTTTGCGGGAGGTAAATATCTATTTTGTTGCGAAAATCGCTTCCGTAGCTTAGATTTTTGAAAGTAACCCCGGTATCCTGTTTTTTGCAGGAACTGAAAAGCAGCAGAAGAATGCTAAGCTTAATAATAAGTTGTTGCATGCAGAATGTTTTGGTCAAATGTAAAAACATTATCCTTTAACTTTCCAGTGTTTTTATATTCATAAATTCGCGCTAAAACCAGACCATAGCTAAAAGGTTTATTCGATAACATGTTCATCAGCTTTTTTAAAACAAACCAGCCCGCTTCTTTCATAGCATTGCCTTTATTTGCAGCATTGTTATGGTTGATGTCCTGGTTAAATCCGCTATCTCCTGCAGGCGTTTTTGTTATGCCGTTTTATGCAGGATTTGAATTCATCAATGCAGTGCCGCTGTTGTCTGAAGTTTTTTCATTTCTGCTAGTGCTTGCTCAAGTTTTTTATCTGAACTATCTGATTAATAAATATGATTTACGCGAATCGCGTGAACGGAGTAATTTTCTTGCAGCGTTGTTCGGTATAGTGTTATTGTCTGTTTTCCCTGCTTCCAGAACATTGCTGCCGCAACATTTTTCCGGAATTTTTTTATTGCTGATGTTAGACAGAGTGTTTGATTCGTATCGAAAAAATTCTGCCTTTTCACATTGTTTTGATGCAGGTCTTTTTGCAAGTGTGGCTTCGCTTTTTTATTTTCCAACTGTTATTTTCTTCTTTCTGGTATGGACAGGATTCGTTTTGCTGCGCGCATTTAACTGGCGCGAATGGTTAATCTCGTTTTTAGGATTTATAATTCCCTGGCTGATGGTGCTTACTTATTATTTCTGGTTCGACAGGCTTGATGATTTTTTTATAAACCATATTGGTTCCGGCTTTTCCGCTTCTTACTTTGATTTTGGCAAGCCTGATAATGCTGTGCTTCTGTTTGTTTTCATCGGATTATTTCTCTTTCCTGCCATGATGAATTTTGTGAAAATGATGTCATCAGGAAAAATAAAAGTCAACAAATTTCTGTTGCTGTTTCTGTGGTTTTTATTTTTTGCAGTTGTATCAGGATTGGTTTTTCCGGTTGCAACTTACACGCATTTTATATTGGCGGCTATTCCACTGGCAGTGATATTTTCTAACTGGTTTTTGTCGCTTAAGAAAGTGTGGATAGCAGAATCTCTTTTTCTGATTTTGCTGGGTGCTTTTATTTATGCGGAGTTGATGAACAGGGTATAACCCACAATTAAAGTTTTCTGAATCTTCCAAAAACTCCAAGCGGTAACTTGTTTCCTGTTGTGGCTTGCAGGTAAAGTTCACCTGTTTCCAAATCGGGTTTCTGTTTAAAATTATTGTAGATCAAATTCTCAATTATCATGGATGAAAATCCAAGAGAATAGGTGTTGAGAATAAGGAAATGTTTTTCTTCATCCAGAAGCAGAGCAACATTTTTTATCATCTCGTCAATCATTTGTTCTAATTGCCAGCTTTCGCCATTAGGCCCATGTCCGTAGGCAGGTGGGTCTAAAATAATTCCGTGATATTTTTTTCCGCGTTTTACTTCACGCTTTACAAATTTCATAGCATCTTCCACCACCCAGCGGATATTATCTAAACTGCTATGTTGCATGTTTTCATTTGCCCATGTAACAACCTGTTTAATAGAATCAACGTGCGTAACATCTGCTCCTGCTGATTTGGCTGCAATAGAGGCAGCACCTGTATATGCAAAAAGATTTAAAAACTTAGGTTCATTTACATTCAATGCTCCTATTGATTCAGTAATATAATCCCAGTTAACAGCCTGTTCAGGAAAAATACCAACGTGTTTAAATGACGTAAGGGCCAAGCGAAATTTTAACTTTCCATATTGAATATTCCAGCGGTCGGGAACATTTTTCAACTTATCCCAGTTGCCTGACGAACTTGATTTGGCAACAAATTTTAAGTGCGCTTTTTCTCTCCATTGTTGTGCGCTCAGCTTTGGTTCCCACACAGCCTGCGGCTCGGGGCGGATTGTTATGTATTGTCCGAAACGTTCTAGTTTTTCAAAATTGCCTACATCAATCAGTTCGTAATCGCTGAAATTTTTGGGAGAGAGGAGAAGCATAATTTTTTGTTACTTGCTCTTTTTAGGCCAGTTATTCTGCCAGGTGCGGCCAAAACTTATACCTGCCCAGGGAACAAAAAATGGTGTGCTTGAAAAAACATTCATTCCCAGAAGCGGAGTAAAAGTGGCGCGTATCATAAACTGTTCGCCATACTCGTTGGGTTTTGAGTTCCAGCGGTAACCAATAACGGGAGCCATAAAAATTCGTGTGGGAGGATTGGTAAGGTAATATCCTTCGCCACCAATATTGTTGGGTGAAAAATCTAAACGAAATAAAGCACCAAAACCTATTTCTAATTTGCTGCGTTTTTTTCCAAGCAACAGATTTGCTGCCAATGGAAAATGAACCATGCGGTCGGCATCGCGGATGGGGAGATACTCTAATCCGATTCTTCCAAACAATGCTGTGGCGCTTGATTTCACAATCAGCAATTCGTAATTTATGGAGTAATAATATCCCGTACCGCCCAGTTCAAGATAAACATTGTTGCGGTTAATATTCCGGTTTTTATCCTGCAACGAAATTTGTGCAAGACCAGAAAATGAAAAAGTAAACGCGAAAAAAAATACGAGCCAACCTGATTTCATTTTGCTTTTGTTAATTTTAAGGGCTTAAAAATAGAAAATAATAAGCACAGCAGCATCTCTTGCTTCTGTGTTAAAAACAAAGTGACTATGAAAAAACTCTTACTCCTGCTTCTTGCATCTTGTTTCCTGCATCTGAATAATAAGGCTCAAACCACTGGCGGACCTGATGCTTTTGGTTATACATGGATGCATTCCAACGCTATTGGCGGTCCGGTTTATAATTGGATTGACATACTTCCTGTGGCAACCGAAATGAATGGATTTGCTGATGATAACTCAGTAGGCTGGGTGCCTATGGGTTTTGATTTTCATTATTACTGGACCGATTACAATCAGGTGAGAGTGGGCAGCAACGGCTGGATTTCGTTTAATAACGTGGGAAATATTGCTCACAGTTTTCCGCTTATTCCTTCACCGGGTGGTAATGCCGATAATTATGTTGCACCCTTTATGGTTGACCTTAACTTTGACACGGAAGCTAATCCGGGAAGAGTGTATTACTGGAGTAATAATGTTGACTCATTTATTGCTACCTATTACCAGGCTCCATTCTGGGTTAACGCACAGCCTGATTTTACAGGTTCTAATACCTTTCAGGTTATTTTTACCAATACAGATAGTTCGATCACTTTTCAGTATGCCGAACAAACAGGTGTAGTGCAAAATACAGGGCTTAACGATATTGTAATAGGTATTGAAAATGTAAGCGGTGCCATAGGTTTGCAATGCACTCTAAATAATTATCCGGTGGCTCCGGCAGCTATTAAATTTTACTATCCCGAAACGATTACGCTTGCAATTCCTGATCTGAAACCGGCATGGAATCAGAATGATGAAAATGCAGGTTTATTCTTTTTCAAAGGCAGCGCTACGTATTTGCAAAGCAATATCAGCAACGTTGGTAATACTACGGTTGATGCACCTTCCAGTGCTATTGCCAATTTTCTTGATGCGCAAAATATTTCGAGTTATTCATCATCAAAAGAACTGGATGCAATAGCACCGGATGCTGATACTACCATCAATTTTGATGGTGCGCTTTCATTAGATAATCCGGGTGATTACACGTATCGCGTTTCGGTGAGTAACAGCACTGATTTGAATACTTACAATAATAACAATGACTTTGAAATAGTAGTGGTTGACAGCGCCAACGGTGAAGTGGTGTTGAGTTATGTACCCGAAGATTCAACTATGATAACTTTTGTTTCATGGAATGGTGGAGGTAATACCAGTGGCGCTGCTATTAAAGTTATTCCGCCTTATTATCCTGCAACCATTGTTGGTGCCGAGTTTTTTGTAATGTCTAATCTGGGTGGTTTTAATCCTATTCCAAATGGGTTTACCACCAATGTTGTAACGGAAAATGTGCAGAATCAACCCGCAGTTATTCAAACAAGTGAATCGGTTAGTAATGCCGGCTTGTTTCCTTCGCAGTGGAATCGCGTTGATTTTACAAATCCATATACCGTTACTTCAGGTCCTGTTTACATAAGCTGGATTATGGGTGGCGATTCAATTGCATTGGGAACGCACCCTGTGACACCAATCTCAAACCGCAGCTACGAAATACTGGATGGCGACTGGGCAGAATACCGTCAGGGAGCTAACGAAGATCTGGGCATTCGTGTTATTATTTCTTCGGGCGGTGCGCATCCGGATACTACTGTGTTAGGAATTGGTTATGTTGTTTTTGAAAACGATGTTATACTTTTTCAAAATTATCCTAATCCTTCTGGAAATACTACTACTGTTGAGTTTTATATTCCTTCACCCACCAGTGGTGATTTTAATCTTTACAATGCAGCAGGTAGTTTGGTAAATACTATTTCATTCAGTTCAATAAGTCAAGGCAAACACCGCGTTGATATAAATACAGCCAAACTTGCAGCCGGAATTTATTACTACACGCTTGCGGTAAAAGACAAGGTGTATTCAAAGAAAATGGTGGTGCGGTAGCCGGATATGACATTAAGATTTGTCTGCACTTGTGTTTTTTCTTTGCTTTTGTTTTTTGCGCATGCCCAAGATTCGCTGAAAACAAAAAGAAGAAATGAATGGAAAGAAGCGGCTTCCAATAAAGGACTATTTTATATCTACTTCGGTTACAACCGTTCGGTTTACTCCAACAGCGACATTCACTTTACGGGTCCGGATTATGATGTTACCTTTTATGATTTAAAAGCAAGTGATCGCCCTACTAAGTTTTCGTTTGGCAATTATTTTACGCCTGAAAACTTTACTGTTCCGCAATACAATGTTCGTATCGGGTATTTTATTACCGACCGATTTCATATTTCGTTTGGAACCGATCACATGAAATATGTAATAAATCAATATCAGCAGGCCAGCATATCGGGTGTTGTTTCTTCAGTTGCTTCTGCGCAATATGCCGGAACTTATTTGCATGATACCATTACGTTAAGTAAAGATGTGCTTCGCTTTGAACATACCAACGGACTTAATTTTATGAGCCTTGATGTTGAATACCTGCAACCGGTTGCTAATCTTTACCGAAAAAAAATATGGTTGAAATGGAATTTCGGGGTAGGAGGATTATGGGTAATTACCCGAACGGATGTAAAAATTTTTGGAGACGGAGTGAACAATGAGTTTCATCTGTCGGGTTATTCACTGGCTGCAAAAACAGGAGTAAGAATTGAATTTTGGAAATGGATTTTTATTGCCTACGAAGTAAAAGGCGGATATATGACCCTGCCCGATGTACCTATTAATAATAGTGAGCCAAAACATGCAGATCATAATTTTTCGTTTCTTGAATATTATGGTATGCTTGGTTTGCAGATTCCGCTTAGCAAATGGCTGAAAAAGAAAAGGTAAATATTTTTACTTTTAACAAAATTCAAATCATGAACCTTCTTCAAAGCCTTTATTGCAATCAATTTCTTGACCTGAAAAAGCAGGGTAAAGAATATGCCGCCAACAAAAACGGAAATGTTACGGCTACGGTTTCTTTGTTCTGCAATGTGATTACGGTTTTATTCCTGCTCTCTGTTTTGTCAAATGTATTTGCCGATTATATGGGCGACACGATTAAGAATGTTTTTCACGGCAGTAGCGGAAGAATGACAGGGCGACTGATTGCCATACTGGGTTTAGCACTGATTTTTCCCATTGTAAAATTCACCATCGGCAAAAAAGAAAACTTTGATACAACCATTGCTGCCTTTGAAGCCTTGACCGAAGAGCAGCAAAATGCAGTATCAAAACGCGGTTTAATTTATTTCTTCGGAAGCATTGGTGCGGCTGTTTTAAGTGGGTTGTTGCTTGCCCTGTAATGCACCATTAACAATTGATTAAGAAACAGGCGTAAATTAAATACCTACTTTCGCTGCTCAATTTCAAAAATCAATAGATATGAAACGCATATTAACTTTATCATTAATCATTTTTTCAACCTTAAACATTATGGCACAAAACCCCAAAGTATTTTTTGATATGACTGCAGATGGCGAAAAGCTTGGTCGTATAGTATTTGAACTGCGCGCTGATGTAGCGCCTATAACTGCCGAAAATTTCCGTGCACTGTGCACCGGAGAAAAAGGTTTTGGCTACAAAGGGTCACCTTTTCACCGTGTTATTCCTAACTTTATGTGTCAGGGTGGTGATTTTACCAACCAAAACGGTACAGGCGGCAAAAGCATTTATGGCAACAAATTTCCTGACGAAAATTTTACCCTTAAACATACTGAACCCGGTTTGTTGAGTATGGCTAATGCAGGACCAAACACCAATGGTTCACAGTTTTTTATCACTACGGTGGTTACCAGTCACCTTGACGGACATCACGTTGTTTTCGGTAAAGTAATAGAAGGCATGGATGTGGTAAGAACAATTGAAAAATTGGGCAGCCAAAGCGGTGCTACTTCTAAAAAAGTTATTGTAGCTGATTGCGGAGAGTTGAAGTAAACAGCTTCGTTTATAATAAAAGCAAAAAGCCCTGTGAGTTCTTCACGGGGCTTTTTGCTTTTACTCCACCACCTTCCTCACTACCACCTCATCACCCGCACGAATTTTAAAAAGGCAAAGCCCTTTTCAGAAATACGGATTACTTTTTCTTATATCTCTTTTCCGGTTTCTTTCTTGCATTAATAAACCGGTAAACTACAATAGTTGTTGCTTCAACCTTGTAAACAATTACATAAGGAAACCTGGTAAGTTGAATGCATCGGAAATCTTGAAAAGTTTTCTGAAAACCTAAAGGCGTTTTAATGATAGCATCCAATGTTTCGTCCCAATCATCCAGAAGCCTTATGCTTAATCCTTTCTGAAGTCCTTCATAATATTCAGCAGCGTCCTCTAATCCTTCAAAGGCAACTTTGTGAATAGTTAAGCTAAACTTCACTTTCCAAGATTTTTGAGCACCATCTTTCTCACTTGTTCTTTTGTAAACGTTATAGCTTTCCCACTTTTATATTCAGCTTCTTGCTCCATCAGAAGTTGTTTGTCTTCATCATTTAACTCAAAATCATAACGCGGATTTCGGTTATTTATAATGGTATAAATCGCCTGAAGAAAATTCTCGTCTTCTATGGTGTCAATTGCTTTAGTGATTTCTTTTTTCAGTGCGGCTGTTGTCATTGTTTATTATTTTATTCAAAAACAAATTTAATAAGAATTACTCCACCACCACCTTCCTCACCACCACCTCATCACCCGCGCGGACTTTAAAGAGGTAAAGCCCTTTTGAAAAACCTTCCAGATTTAGTTTTTCGGTAAAGTATTTTGTTGTGCCGGGTTGGTTAAAGTAAACGCGCTGGCCAAGAGTATTGGTCAGTTCCAATTCCAGCGCAACAGGCTTCTCCGTTTCAAAGGTTATGGTAAACACCCCCGAATTCGGGTTTGGATAAATTGTCAATTCTCCATTGTCCATTGTCAATTCATTAACACTCACCCCAAACTCAACCACAATAATAGTCTGGCTTACCGAAGTAGTGCAGTTGTAATTAATGGAAGTTTGCGTGATGGTATAAATGCCCGGTTCGGTATAAGCATGCACAGGGTTTTCGGCTGTCTCCACAAAGCTGCCGTCACCAAAATCCCAGAACCATTGTTCAGCATTTACCGAAGTATTAGTAACCGTAACTGTTCCCAAACCGGAGAGAACAACGGTATCGGTATTGGTTGTAAACCCTGCCTGCAAACCAAGGCTGGTGCAGTTCCATTGCACATCAATAATATGGATGGCAGTATCAGAACAGGTTGCATTGGCAGCAATCAGAAACACAGGATGCGTTCCCACTTCGGTAAAAGTATAAACAGGATTTTGCACAAAAACATTGGGGCTGCCATCACCAAAATTCCAGTTCCAGGTGTTGGGTGCGGGAGCGGTGAGGTCGGTAAAACTTACCGGATTATTTATTTGGGTTGTATTGGGTGCGCTGAATTGTGCATTGATAGTTGGCAACACGGTAACTGTCATGTTATCAGTTGCAACGCAACCATAAGGATCGGTCATAATTACATCATAACTTCCGGCTTGCAGAGTCTGGTAGGTTTGTGCGGTTTCACCGCTCAAACTAATGCCGTTCCACTTCCATTGAAAAGTTGCTCCGGGGTTACCGGCATTCAATAAAGGATACGCTTCGTTGGTACACATCACCACATCAAAACCAACATTTACCGAAGGGTCACTTACAAATAAGTTCATGGTATCAACTCCTCTGCAACCTTCACGAGAAGTAATGGTGATGGCATAATCGCCCGGCAAAATAGTTTGCAGAAACTGTGAGTTTTGCCCGATTGGGTTGTCGTTAAAAGTCCATGCATAGGTTGTTGCATTTGGAATTCCTGCATCCAAAATAGGGAAGCTGGCATTTACACAAACGGCATCATCAGCACCTAAATCAACAGGCAATACAATAAATACTTCCAGAGCAATATCATCTGTACCGGAACAGCCGCTGCCGTAATCAACCGTAACGCTGTAATTTCCCTCACCAACAGCCTGAACAATTTGTATGTTATCCGTAATCGGACTTCCATCCAATGTCCATACATAGGTTGCGCCCGGATTTCCGCCAGCATTTAAAAAGGGCATATCCTGCAAATAACAGATAGCCGTATCAGGACCTAAATCAATAACCACTGCATCTAAAACGTGAATGGTATCAACAGCTTTTGAAGTTCCGCAGCAACTGGTTGTAAGTAATTCAACAATATAATCACCTGGTGTTGCAAATGAAACCGTTCCCGGGTTTTGGTCGGTTGAAGAAGTAATAGAACCACCCGGAATATTCCATTCATAAGTAAGTGCAGTTGAAGAAGAGCTGAGATCAGTGCTTTGTCCTGCACAAAGAGTTGTTTTGGTAGCAACAATTTCGGGAGGCGTAAAGTCAGTAGTAATGTCAATAAAGTTGGCATAGAAAAAAGGAACACCATCTACAATCAATGAAATATTTCTGAAGCCGAGCGGGCCTGTATATTGCACGCTGTCTGTGTTTTCCTCGCTTCCTGCAGGCGTTGCTCCGTAACCAAAAATCCAGTTGATGATGCCTGTTGTGTCGGTTTCAACCACTACATTGGAGTTGGTACAGCCATAATATTCAACACGAATTTCGGGTTCAAACCGATTGTAATTATAAGGACGCAAAACCTGCGCAGTGCCACCAAATTCATAAAAAGCTGCGCTCATACCGTCCGAGCCTTTTCCGCCTTGTCCGCCCTGTCCGCCTTGTCCGCCAGTTCCTCCATCACCACCTTCACCATTGTTGCAACTGTGGTCGGGACCAAAGTCACCCAGATTTCCGCCTTGTCCTCCAACACCACCTTGTCCGCCTTGTCCGCCTGCGCCACCGGGGCCGCCTTGTCCGCCATCACCGGGCGTTAAATAACAATCCTGTACAATTCCGTTAATACCATTATTGAAAACAAAAACACAGAACGAGCCACCCGCACCGCTGCCGCCCAATCCACCGCCACCTGCTTGTCCGCCTTCGCCACCGCCACCGCCACCGCCACCGCTTCCGGCATTGTGGTAAGCAGTATCACCGGGATAAGGAATAGGATTGGGTGTTGGAAAATAGGGTTGCAAAGCGGCAGGCTCACAGCCTTTAGCACCACCACCGCCACCACCACCACCACCGGCTCCGTTGGTTTGTCCGGGGTCGCCTTGCTCACCAATTCCGGGAACATAATATCCGCCTGCAAAATTTGCAGTGCCTTGTAATCCGTCAAACCCTTCTATGCCATCTGCGCCATCAGTTCCGGGTACACCGTGATTGAGAGTCTGCGCAAGGCATTGGGTATTCTGGTAAGTTACCTCACACATTCCAATGCCACCGTTTCCGCCTTGTCCGGGTGCATAGCCCAGACCGTTTTCGCCATCAAGCCCGTTATTGGTATAATCACTGCCGGGTGATACTATCCACTGACAAAATCCAAGAATACATTGCTCTTCTACTTCAAAGCCGCCCCATTCAGCACCAAATCCGCCATTACCTCCGGCATTGCTTCCCGGAAAAGAACCGGAAGCGCCCACTCCGGGTTGTCGGCAGCAATTTCCAACATCTTCACCGGTCTCACCATCAGTTCCAGGTGCGCCATCTAATCCGGTTGTGCCCGAATCGCCTGGTAATCCGTCAGAGGCATCACCAACTGTAACGTAGCAACGCGATATGGTATATTCGCTGCAACCTGAAATATAAATTCCGTAAACAGAAACACCATTACCTGTTGCATCTTCAACTTCCAGTCGCAAATCAAGCAAACGAAAGTTACTGATGTTGACACAATTTATCCCAATCAGTGCAGGGGGCACAGCTTGTATGTTTGAATTATCGCGCAGAATTTTTGTGATGTTGCGGTTACTTTTTATCCAGGTTGTTACATCAAAACCGCCTTCAATAGTAAGGTCGGCCTGCATCTGCAAAGGCGAGGTAATAGGATAATTTCCTTCAGCCATCCGTATCTTTTTGTTGGCAGGACTAACCAGTGTTAACCCGTAATCCAATGATGCAGGATTAGCTTTTGTGCCTGTTGTTCCGCTGCTTGCGCCACTAGGAGAAACATAGATAACACCACATTCCTGCGAAAAAATAAAAACTGATTGTAGTGAAAAGAGGAGAAAGAGGAGTAAGCTGCGCACCATTAAATAGCCGTATTATTAGTGATTGAAAAGGATTACAAATTTAGAAAAGATTCGTCAGGGGTTGTTTCTAAATTATTGAATCGGATGAAATTTATTACATCAAACACTTCACATTCTGCAAATTAAATCACACATTTGCAATCCTCATAAAAAACCAACCCCCTTATCAACTATGAATTTCCGCACACTTTTAATGGCAGTACTGATTTGTTCAATCGCTGCATGTGGTGAAAAAACCGCACAGAAAATTACCGACTGGCAGGATATTGAAAAAGATATTCAGACAAAATTCATTATGGCCGAAGATGGCGCTGTGATTGATATTCCCGAAGGGCATTACAAATTTAAAGGCAGTCTTTCTCTTGAAGGAAAGAAAAATGTTACCATCAAAGGTGCGGGGTTGGATAAAACAATTCTTTCGTGGGAAGGACAAACAGAGGGTGCAGAAGGTTTTAAAATAAACAACTGCGAGAACCTTGTTATGCTTGACCTTACTGTTCAGGATACAAAAGGTGACGGAATAAAAACACAAAAAATAAAACGTGTAACATTTAAAAATCTAAGAGTTGAGTGGACAGGCGAGCCTCAGGAAAAAAATGGGGCATATGGTTTTTATCCTGTTGATTGCGATTCGGTGTTATTGGATAATTGCATTGCCATTGGCGCATCGGATGCTGGCATTTATGTTGGTCAGTCACGCGGTGTGATTGTAAAAAACTGCGAAGCGTATCACAACGTTGCAGGAATTGAAATTGAAAACTGCATACGTGCTGATGTTTTTGATTGCTATGCACACGAAAATACCGGAGGATTATTGGTGTTTGATATGCCGGGCTTGACACAGAGCGGGTCTAAAGTACGCTTGTATCACAACAAATGCATAGAAAATAACTTCCGCAATTTTGCGCCTAAAGGCAATGTTGTTGGTGAGGTTCCACCGGGCACAGGCGTAATGATTATGGCAACTAAAGAAGTGGAAATTTTTGACAATACAATTGAAAATAATAAAACTATGGGCATTGCCATTGTGAGCTACAAATTAGTGCAAAAACCATATGACGATGTAAAGTTTGATCCCTATACTAAAAGTGTTTGGGTGTATGACAACCGCATCACCAGAAAAGCACTAAGTACTCCTGCACTTGAATATGATTTGGGTAAATTGCTGATGTACAAGTTTCCGGTAAACCGCCCCGACATTATTTTTGATGGATACCTTGACCCTGCGCTAGAACAGGCAAATGGAAATTATACCGAGCCGTATATGATTTGCGTTGGTGATAACAACGGAGCAAAATTTGCAGTGATAGATGCTCCAAATGAATTTAAAAATCCTAACACCGACCGCACTCATTTTGATTGCTCGAAAACAAAACTTACTCCGGTAACCCTTTAAATGAAAAGGTTCGCGCTGTTTGTTTTTGCGTTAGCGTCTTTCTCTTTTGCCAATGCACAGAGCATCGACCCGAGCAAAATTGAAATCGTTCGGGATACCTTTGGTGTTCCGCATATTTTTGCAAAAACAGATGCAGAAGTTGCTTTCGGTTTAGCTTGGGCAACCTTAGAAGACGATACTGCAAACGCTCAATTTCTTTTGCTTGCCGCCAAGTCACAATTGGCAAGGCATCTGGGTATTGAAGGTGCAAAAATTGATTACGCTGCGCAGTTAATGGGTGTAATGGATTTTGTGGAAGAGCACTATGAAAAAGATGTCCCCGAAGATTATAAACGTGTACTGGAAGGTTATTGCGCAGGTGCAAATGCCTATGCAAAAGCACATCCAAAAGAGATGTTTGTAAAAGAGAAATTTTTCAGAGTTCGTCCGCAGGATGCGCTTGCGGGGTATATGCTGGGTCTGGCATTGATGGGCGGAGTGGACGGAACAATAAATGACATTCTTAACGGAAATATTCTTACACGAATTCCCGAAAACTTTGATGAAGGTGTTGGTTCTAATGCCATAGCATTCAGTCCAAAAATGACAACTGATGGCAATACATATTTAGATATTAATTCACATCAGCCGCTGGAAGGATTACTCTCGTGGTACGAGGCACATGTATGCAGTGAAGAAGGCTGGAATATTACAGGTTCGCTTTTTCATGGAGGCATTTCTATTTTTCATGGCACAAATGAAAACTTAGGTTGGGCACATACTACCGGACATGTTGACGGACTGGATGTATACAAACTAACAATGCATCCTCGTAAAAAGAATTTTTACAAGTTTGATGGAAAGTGGTTGAAGCTGGAAACCAAACGCGCCAAGCTTCGCGTGAAAATCGGCAAGAAAGAAAAGAAGGGTTTTATTCTTGCTATTGGAAAAAAATATTGGAAAAGTATTTATGGCCCAACCCTTAAAACCAAGCACGGAACATTTGCTTTCCGCATGCCAGCGCTGCTTACACTAAAGGCAGGAGAACAATGGTACCGCATGAACAAGGCAAAAAACTTTACAGAGTTTATGAGTGCTTTGAAAATTCAGGGCATTGCACATCAGAATGTAACCTATGCCGACAAAGAAAATAACATCATGTTAATAGCTAACGGATTATTTCCTGTCCGCAATTTAAATTACAACTGGAACATGGTGGTGCCGGGCGATACCTCTGCCACACTTTGGGATTCATATTATCCTGTTGAAGGACTTGCCAGTTTTATTAATCCCGATTGCGGTTATGTGTTCAACGTAAATAATTCTGCTTTTGACGGAACAGGAAAAGATTGTAATCTGGATGGAACGTGTTACAGTCCTACCATGGGTTACCAACCCGAAGTGAATAACCGCAGCCTGCGCTTTTATGAACTGATGGAGCAATACAAAAGCGTGAATTACGAAGATTTCAAACGCATAAAATTTGACTACACTTATCCGCAAAAACTAAAATTCCTCCGCGATTTTTCCTTGGATGAATTTATGACTCTGGATGAAGAAAAATTTCCGGATATAGCCGATGCAATCAAAAAAATAAAAGCTTTCGACCGCACTGCTGATACGCTGGATATGAACTTTTCAATTGTCTTGCTTTCGATGTGGAAGCTTTATGAAAATTCAGGAGGAAAAGAAGACAGCCTGCGAAAAAGCAAAGAGTACAGGATTGAAATGGCAGTAAAAAGTATTCGTGAAGGCAAAGAACATTTGCTAAAGCATTTCGGAAGCATTGATATTCCTCTTTCAAAAGTTCAGGTGCTGGAGCGTGGCGGAAAAGCATTAGCTATTAATGGTTGTCCTGATTGCATTCGTGCAGCGTATTCAAGCCCAATGGCAGACGGCCGCATGCGCCTTTGGATTGGCGACAGCTTTGTGCAGCTTGTGAAATTTACTAAAGCAGGACCCGAGATTGAGAGCATCCATTCCTACGGAGCATCAAACCGCACGAATAGCAAACACTACAACGACCAGATGGAATTGTTTGTAGCGCAAAAACTGAAGAAACGCTCGCTTAATAAAGAAGAGGTTTATAAAAGCGCAGAGCGGATTTATCATCCGCAGTAGTTTTCAATTGCAACAATGAAACATCACTCGGTCGAAAAATCGACCTTCAAATTTCTGAGCGACTTATCTGTAAAGAATAACAGAGATTGGTTTAATGCAAATAAAGAAAAGTATCTGGAAGCACATCAGAATATGATTTCTTTTGTTGATGATTTAATTATGGAGATGAATAAACACGATGTGTTGGAAAACGATTCGGGAAAGAAAAGTTTATATCGTATTTATAATGATGTACGCTTCAGCAAAAATAAAGCACCTTACAACCCGCGTTTTGCTTTTGGTTTTCAGCGGGCAAGCAAATTGCGCAGGGGCGGTTATTACTGCAATCTTAAACCGGGCAATAGTTTCCTTGCTTGTGGTTTTTTTTCACCAAACCCTGCCGACCTCAAAAGAATTCGTGAAGATATAGCAGCCAATTACCAGGATTGGAACAAAATATTAAAGCTGAAAAGCATCAAAGAAAATTTAGGAACATTAACTGGCGACACCGTTGCAACTGCGCCACGCGTTTTTCAAGCAGATCATCCTGCAATTGAGTTATTGCGCCACAAACAATTTATTTTCCGTCATCAATTCACTGATAAGGAAGTGTTGTCAGATAATTTTGTTGCAGAGGTAAACCGCATTTTCAAATCCGTTAGACCTTACTTTGATTATATGAGTGAGGTATTAACTACTAATGCTAACGGAGAATCGATAGTGTAATTCAGCAACAATTTGGCGGAATTTCTTATTCTGTAGTTTTACTTTCCCTCTTCTTTCTTTTTCATGGGTCCCCGCTTATAGATAATAAGTCCCTGCAAAAAGTTGCGCAGTAGTTGGTCGCCACAGGCAACATAATTGGGATGATCGTCTTTGCGAAACAGAGCACTCAGTTCACTTTTTGAAACCGTAAAATCAGCGAGTTTCAGGATATGGATAATATCATCGTCCTTTAGTTCAAGGGCGATGCGCAGTTTTTTAAGTATGTCGTTGTTGGTTAGCATGGATGATGTTTATTTCCCCGAAAACTCTTTCTTAATCCGCTTCATGTAATTCGAAGCGTAAACAAAATCATTGATTTCCTGATTGTCGGTGCGCAGAATTTCTTCGTTGCTGCCTTCCCACCATTTCTGGCCTTGGTAAATGAAAATAATGTTGTCACCAATTTCCATTACCGAGTTCATGTCGTGGGTGATGACAACGGTGGTGATGTTAAACTCTTCGGTAATTTCTTTGATGAGGTTATCAATTACAATGGAAGTTTTCGGGTCAAGTCCCGAGTTAGGCTCATCGCAGAAAAGATATTTCGGGTTCATGGCAATGGCGCGGGCAATGGCTACACGCTTTTTCATTCCACCGCTTATTTCAGAAGGGTAGAGGTGATTGCTGTTTACAAGGTTTACACGCGTAAGACAAAAGTTAGCACGTTCATGCTGTTCTTCATGGCTCATTGCCGAAAAAATGCTGAGCGGAAACATCACGTTCTGCTCAACAGTTAGTGAATCAAACAACGCACCGCCCTGAAAAAGCATTCCCAGTTCCTGACGAATTACTTTCTTCTCTTTAAAATCCATGGAAAGAAAATCGCGTCCGTCAAATTCCACATGCCCTTCATCAACTGGCATAAGACCTACCATGCACTTGGTCAATACGGTTTTTCCGCTTCCGCTTTGTCCGATAATAAGGTTAGCCTTTCCGGGATAGAATTTTGCCGAAATATTTTTCAGCACATGATTATCGCCAAAGGTTTTTGAAATGTTTTTTATCTCTATCATACCAGTAAAAGCTGTGTGAGAAAGAAATTGGTAAGCAGCACCAAAACAATGCTCCAAACCACGGCACGGGTGCTGGAGATACCCACTTCCAAGGCGCCACCCTCGGTAAAATATCCCTGATAAGCCGATACAGATGATATAACAAAAGCAAACACTACCGTTTTCTCCAATGCGTATTGAACATAGTAAGGTGTAAAGGCAAACTGAATTCCGTAAACATATTCGTAGCTGGTTACTACTCCTGCCAATATCCCAAACAACCAGCCGCCAAAAATGCTCAGAAACATACTCATCAGAATAATGAACGGGTTGATGATAACAGAAGCAACAATTTTAGGAAGTATAAGGTGTGTGGATGGATTTACGCCCATAATTTCAAGCGCATCAATCTGGTCGGTTACACGCATGGTGCCAATTTCGGAGGCAATGTTGGAACCTACCTTTCCCGCCAGAATAATGCTGATGATGGTGGGCGCCAATTCCAATATGGTGGTATCGCGTGTTGCCAAACCTACGGCATAAAGCGGTATCCAGGGACTGGTAAAACTGTAAGCACTTTGTATCGTGATTACCGCACCCATAAAAATAGAAACCAACGCCACAATGCCCACGCTGCCCCAGCCAAGGTTATCCAGTTCTTCAAACAAACGTTTGCGGAAAATGCTCCACTTTTCAGGTACGCTGAAGGTTTGCTTCATCAGCATAAAGTAGCGCCCGGTGTGGAAGAGAAGTTTCAGCATTTAGGGCTGCTAAAATACAGATTTTAATATGCGTTAACTAAAAAGTCCCTCGCCTTTTGCGCGGGACTTTTTTATGCCTTCCCCCTCCTTTTTTCAAGGAGGGGGTGTCCGAAGGACGGGGGTGGTCACAATATCGTAATCTCAAACACCTGTGCATTCGGTCCCTGCACATACCCGTTCATAAACGCTTTAAACTCTGCAACAGTAACAGTATGTATCACTTCCTGTCCGGGCAATATCGGTGTACCCGACCCGTTCCAGCCTTCAACCGCGCTGTCAGCAGGATAAAAATGCCCCCCTCCAATACTCGGTCCTTGGGTGATATTTTTAATTTTCACCATTGCACCAACAGCCCATCTTAGGTTACTTGGCCCAAAGATGTTCAGCACCTGCCCACCGTTAATAGTTACATTAACTACCTCACGTTCCAGCTCAACATCAAGCACCAAATGCTGATCCGGACTTACATGCACGTTCGCAATCGTTTTTGTAACAAAACCATCTTTCTCCACCGTTACCGTAAAATCCCCCGGTATAAAAGGTTTAAATAAATACTCGCCAGCTGCATCCGTTACCTCCTCAAGGTCGGTCTCATCAGCCCTTACCAAAACACCTTCAAGTGGATTTCCTTCACTGTCTGTAACCGTTCCTCCTAACCGTGTATGCTGTGTCCCTAAGTCTATTATTATTCGGTTGTTAAAATAATTCAGAAAAAAATCATTGTTCGTTGTCTTAAACTGAAGTATCAGGTTATCTAAGTTATCATTCAGCAACTCATCAGTATCCGAAAACTGTGTTATCAATTGTTCAGTTGCACTCTTCTTATCGCTGATAACATTTCTTGGTCCTGAAACTGCCGTTTCATACTGTGTTATCAGCGTCAGCAGGTCTCCCAGCATCACAGCAGTTATACCCTTACTCAGGATATTCGCAGCGTTCGTGTTCGCTATTCCTAAAATAAGGTTCGCTCTGTCAATCAGCAGACTGTCACCTAAATGCTCAAGGTCGCTTTCTGTAAAATTAACATTGCTGTAAAGTTCCTCATCATTCACATCTTTGGCGTATGATTTTATCCCGCCTATAACAACTAGCAGCAATTCTATTAACGCTAACCGCTTTTCCTTTTTCGTGCTCGTTGCACCCTTGCTGCTCTTCTGCTGCCGGTTCTCAGTGTTCTGTATCAGCGTAATCTTCGAAAAGAAAAGCGTTACAACGCTCGCTATTCCTGCTAAGGCAGCCCATACCGCGTTGTTATCGGTCAGGCATTTTTTCACTGCTAAGTACATGCTTAGCTTGTTTTCTTGTCTCGTATTCATTTTTTCTACGTGTTGCGTTAATCTGTCCGCCCTACTATGCAGGTGTTTTTTTGACGACCAACTTGTTAATACTAATTGTTTAAAATTCTTGTAGAAATCAATTCATTTATTTTTTCTTTTTATTACCCGTCCGCTTTGGCTGTCTGTCACCCTGAGCGTAGTCGAAGGGCTATTTTTACTTTTTACTTCGTTATTCGTTATTCCTTGTTCGTTATTCTATATTCCCTTTCTTGCCTCCATCCTATTGCATCTTTTTCAAAATCAAAGGTAGCCTCCTTTTCTCCCTTCAAAACGGCACAAGTGTTCCGTTTTCGTTCGTGTGTTTTTCAACTCCAAACCCTTTGCTCACAAGCCTTTCAATAAAAAATCTCGAGATTAAAATTTCTAAAGCAGGTGCCGCTTCACCATCCACTCACGCAAAGTTGCAGGGCTTCCTACTCCTAAATGCTTGTAAACAGCACTGCGTATCTTCCGCACTTTGCCGTAATCAATTCCGGTCATATCCGAGATAATTTTACCCGCATACCCTAAGGCCGTTAAAACAGCAACAGTCATATATTTTCTCTTTATTACTTTCTCTTTGGCGGGCTTGGCTTGGTGTCTCGCAGCTTCCTTTAGTTTTTTTAGCTGCTCGTCATAATCCATTTTAGGCAGGTAAATAACAACCTCAATATCGCTTTCGCTGTCCGAGCAAATTTGTTGGTCTAAAAAAGGGCGTTCCACCGAAATTATTTCCTCCGGCTGCAAACCCTTCTCAGGCAAAGCAGGATGTATCGTTTGCTCATAAAGCTCCTTGGTGTCCTTGCACTCCAGTTTAATTCTAAAATATTTTCTCTTGGTAGCCATACCAGAAAAGGGTTAATACAATATAGATAACGAAGATTTCGCCCTATTAGTGTGTTAACAAATGTTTATAGTATAATAATTTAAAAAAATTCGCGCTTCGCGCAATTAAATAATTCGGAAAACCGAAACTTATATGCAAAATGCGCAGAGCGCAAGCCTCTTTTTTGCGGGGGTAAGCCGAGATGTGTTAGCTAACGGTTTCGGGCTTGGCGAAGGTGGCGATTTTCACTACAAATGTTGATGCGGAGAACCAAACTTTGATTAACTACAAATGTGTCTGCGGAGCACTGAACCGCCACTTTTGCCAAACCCGTGTTAGCGGATCGGCTTTCACTTTCTTATTTAATGTTTAACTTCAAACTCCAATTGTCGTCCCTCATTAAAAGCTTTTTTGTCCATACTGGAACCTACAACAATTCCAATCCCCATTCCAATTGGTAGACCAGTACCTAAAAGACCCATATTTCCGGAAGCAGAACCTAGTGCAACTCCAATAGGTAATCCAAATGCACCAATTCCAAGAGCAAGCCATCGCTTTCTGTAATAATTTTTAGGAACAAGATTGATTTTTTTCTCGATATGCTTTATGATTTCATTTTCATTTTCTTTTATTGTTTTCGCAAAATATTTTTCAGAATCTGAAACTGAATTCAAAAGCTCAATATGTTGATTGATGAAGTCAATAATTTCATTTGGCAATTCTCTTTTTTTCAAAGCTTTTAAAAGCTCGCCAAGTTGATGATATCGACTTAATACTTTTGTGTTTTCTAAAATATGTTGTCTTTCAATTAGTTTTTTCATAATCATGATTTTGTTTTAAGCTATCCGCTAACATGGGTGCTATTGCAGCCTATTCTGTCTTCTCTAAAAAGCCGTCTATCAAAAAAGATATTTAAGGAACTAATCCTAAACTTGTTCATCTCATCAATCAACAACTTTTGTTAGCCGCTTATCTAAGGTTATTAATAATTATTTTCTTATTTACAATTCCGTCTCTTGTTTGTATGCTTATGAAATAAACACCATTAGACTGAGAGAAAAGCTTTAAGAAATACTATACTCAATTTGTCCGAAATCCACACATACATTAGAATTTAAGACCCATAACTAATATATCATCAATTTGATCGAACCCTAATTTCCAATTAAGTATAGAGTTTTCAATAATTTCTTTTTGTTCAGTCATAGTTAAATTTGAACAAGAAGCTAGAACGTGAGCAAATCTTTTTGTAGTAAATCTTTTATCTTTAGGACCTCCAAACTGGTCCACAATGCCATCAGAATATAAATAGATTTGATCCCCTTCATCTATCATGAATTCCTTTAAAGTAAATTTAACGTTTTTGGAAATATGCGCATTAATACCAGTAGAATTACCTTTCAAAAATTCCATAATGCCTTGTTTAACAATAAAAATTGGTCTACCTGCTCCTGCATATTGCATTTTTTTTTCTTTTTTATAATAGGTACAAACAGCCAATTCTAAACCATCTTGAATGGTAATGTTAGAAATTTCATTTTTGAATGCTTTTATATACTCATTCGCGATATCCTCTAATATTAAATTTGGAACTGCTTTTTTATTATTATCGATAATGTTATTAATTATATTATGGGTAATCATAGTCATCATGGCCCCTGGCACTCCATGACCTGTGCAATCGCCACAAATAAAAATAATTTTATTTCCAATTTCCTTAACGAGGTAAAAATCTCCTCCAATTGACTCTTTAGGCCGAAAGATTACAAAGTTATCTTTGAATAAATAATTAAATACTTCTGCTCCTGGTAAAATAGCTTGTTGTATATTTTGAGCATATCGTAAACTAGCGGCAAAATCACTATTAACTTTTTTAAGCGAAGAATGCTCTTCTTTAATTGTATTAAATAAAATTTTACTATCCTTATACTTTGAACTTAATTTTATACATAATTTCAGTTTTGCTTTTATAAGAGGCGGATCAACCGGTTTTGCTAAAAAATCTATGGCTCCCGAATCCATTCCTTGCAAAACCTTTTCTTTATCTGAACCTAATGCTGAGAGAAAAATGATAGGAATATTTTTAGTAAAATCATTTTGACTCAGAATATTTGCCACTTCAAAACCATCCATTTTTGGCATTTGAACATCAAGAACGATACAATCATACTGCTGTTTCATTGCCATTTCTATTGCCAGAGCACCCGAATTTGCTAAATGTATAATATAACCTTCAAATTTTAATACAGCGTTTAAGGAAAATAGATTATCCTCCAAATCATCTACAATTAAAATTGTTGGCAAACTATTATTTAACTCATTGCCATGCTTTATTTGACTAATATAATGGGATATAGGATATTTTGAAGCTTCTAAAAGCATACCCGAAATTTCAGGAATATCAGCAATTACATCCGGACTAAATAAATTTATAGCAGACATTGGCATGATTGCAACTTTAGCAGATTCTGGTGATTGAACTATTGTTAAACCTCCATTATCCTGAATTATTTTTAAACTTTTAGCTCCGTCAGAATTTGCGCCTGAAAGCAAAACAGCAATACAACGATTACCAAAAGCATTTGCAAAGCATTCAAAAGTTAGATCAATACTTGGTCTTGAGAAATTTATTTTTTCAGAATAATCTAAAGTAAATAACCCAGTATCATCAACAAGCAAATGGTAATCGCCTGGCGCAATATAAATATGCGCTGGTTTAATTTGCATTTTATCCTGTATTTCTATCACCGGAATATTTAAATTCCGACTTAAAACATCTTCTAAATGATGTTCCACTGTATTTTTTCGATGAAGCACAACAACAATTGCAAAAGGATAATTTGCAGGAATAAAAGGAAATATATTCATAATTGCTTCAATACTTCCTACGGAACCACCAAATATAATTACACCTTCTTTTTCCATATTTTCCAATTAGCATTTATTACTTGCATCTTACTTTCAATTGGCGAAAACATCAATGTTTCTTTTGAACCTATTCCTAAAATACCATTTTCAGTAAGGCTATCATAAAACAGTTGCAGTACATTATCTTGCAACGATTTATTAAAATATATCAATACATTTCTGCAAATTATTAAATCAAAGTGATTAAATACTTTATCTGAAACTAAATTATGAGTACTAAAAATAATTTTAGATTTCAAATCATCATTCATCAATACTTCCCCATTTAATACTGTATAGTAATCCGATAATTTTTTATTCCCTGTACTTTCTATATAATTAATTTCGTTTTCCTTAAAAGATTCGATATTATATTTACCAGATTTAGCAATATCTAAAACGGTTTGATTAATATCTGTTGCATAAATAATACTTTTAGCCAACAAATTATATTCTTTTAGTAATATAGCCATTGAGTAAACCTCTTCACCGGTAGAACAGCCAGCATGCCAAATTTTAATGAGTGGCAACTTATTTAACTGAGACACTAATTGACTTCTAATAGCCGCAAAAAAACTAGGATCTCTAAACATTTCAGTTACATTAACAGTAACCTCTTCAATTAAATTGTTAAGCATTGCAGAGTCATTCATTAAATCTTGCAACAATTGCTTAAAATCCGAAATTTTATTTAAATCAATATAACGTTGAAATCTTCGATGTAAAGACGGCATGGAATAATCAGAAAAATCATAACCGCTATAATCGTTAATGAGCAAAATAAGTTCCTCTACCTCACTAGCTACAATTTTACAAGTAGGGCTTGGTATCATTCTCTATTTATTAGGACATTTATTTTATTAACTAATACATCAATATCAACAGGTTTGGTGCAATAATCATCAGCACCCGCTTCCATGCACCTTTCCATATCGCCTTTCATGGCTAACGCAGTAAGTGCAATTACTTTATTGTTTTTTAATTGTTCATCGTTTCTTAATATGCCTAATGTTTCAAAACCATCCATCACGGGCATCATCATATCTAACAATACAACATCTACTGTTAGCTGTTTCAGTTTTTCTAAACAGTCTCTACCATCAATTGCTGTTTCAACTTTAATTTTTTTTGCTTTGAGGTACGCAGATAACGCAAAAATATTTCGCTCATCATCATCTACTAATAATACTTTTATTTGTTCAGTCATCATATTTATTTTTTGTCACTATTTAAAATCCAAATTTTAGTTAACGAAATTAGTAAATCAGCATCAATAGGTTTAGATGCATAATCGGAAGCGCCACTATTAATACATTTTTCCCGCTCATCAGCCTGTGTTTTTGCGGT
>CAMBRL010000055.1 GCA_945870105.1 Chitinophaga pinensis | reverse complement strand
AATGATTTTATCGCGCTCGGGAAAGAAGCAACCAGCGCAGTGCGTCAGCGCATTTCAGATGTATTGAATGCAGATAATCCGGAGTTTCGTGATGATGCCAATCTGAAAGAGAAAGCGATGTTTCCGCTTGCAGAAATGGAAATGTGTATGCCCGTAAAAGTTGGAAATTACACCGACTTTTATTCAAGCATGGAACACGCAACCAATGTTGGCACCATGTTCCGCGACCCTGCCAACGCACTTTTACCAAACTGGAAACACATTCCGGTTGGTTATCACGGAAGGGCTTCTTCCATTGTTGTTTCGGGCGTAAATATTCACCGTCCTAAAGGACAAACAAAAGCCGATGATGCACCTGCGCCATCATTCGGGCCAACCAAACAATTAGACTTTGAGTTGGAGATGGCATTCATTACCAACAAAAATACTGCTCTTGGAAGCAGCATCAGCACTGCAGAAGCAGAAGATTATATTTTCGGAATGGTGTTATTCAACGACTGGAGTGCACGCGATATTCAGAAATGGGAATATGTTCCACTTGGACCATTTCTTGCAAAGAATTTTGCATCGTCAGCTTCACCCTGGATTGTAACATTAGATGCGCTGCAAGCTTTTAAAGTAAAAGGTCCGGAACAAAATCCGGAAGTATTGCCTTATCTGAACTACAGCGGAGAAAAAAATTATGACATTAATCTTGAAGTATACATTCAGCCCGAGAATTCAGAAGCAAAAAAAGTCTGCAGCAGCAATTTCAAATATATGTATTGGAACATGGCGCAACAACTGACGCATCATACATCCAACGGTTGTAATATCTGTGTAGGCGATTTATATGCATCAGGAACCATCAGCGGTGCAGCACCTGATTCGTATGGCAGCATGCTGGAACTTTGCTGGAAAGGCACAAAACCAATTCAAATGCCTGACGGAACAGAACGCAAATTTATTGCAGACGGAGACACTGTTATTATGAAAGGTTTTGCAGAAAAAAATGGTGTGCGTGTTGGATTTGGAGAAGTAAAATCAAAAGTATTGCCCGCAACCTGATGAGTGAACTAAAGATTCCTTTTACCAATATAAAACCTGAACCGGGAAAACTGCTGATTGCAGAGCCTTTTCTTGACGACCCGTATTTCAAGCGCAGTGTGGTATTGCTTACTGAACATAATGAAAACGGAACCATCGGTTTTATACTGAATAAACCCATTGAAATAAAACTGAAAGATGCAGTGGGCGAATTGCCACCCATTGATTCAAACATACACCTTGGCGGACCTGTTGCGCGCGAAACGTTGCACTTTCTGCATACCGAAGGCGATTTGATTGACGGCAGTCTTGAAATAATGAAAGGTCTGTTCTGGGGCGGTAATTTTGAAACCCTGAAAAAACTGATTGAGCAGGATAAGATACAACCCGAGTCTGTTAAATTTTTTGTAGGCTACTCGGGATGGGAACCAAAACAATTAGACAAGGAACTGAAACTAAACAGCTGGATTGTTCTGGATGGAAATGTTAGCGACATTATGAAACGCAATACTGCCAACCTATGGAAAGATATTCTGAAAGAAAAAGGAAATGAGTTCGGGGTTATTGCAGAGTTTCCGACAGACCCAACACTAAATTAGGTTGTTGTTCCCATTTTCAATGTAAATGAAAATACAGAGCCAACCCCTTCAGTACTGAGCACACTTATCTTTTGATTGTGCGCTTCAATAATGTGTTTTACAATTGCCAATCCTAAGCCTGTGCCACCCAGCTCACGCGAACGACTTTTGTCGGCACGATAAAAACGTTCAAAAATGCGGGGTAAATGTTCTTTTGAAATACCGATACCATTATCTGTTACTTCTACAAAAGCTTTATCTCCAATGTCATTTATTTTAATCCTTGTTAAACCGTTATCTCGTCCATAGCGGATGGAATTAACAACAAGATTTACAAGAACCTGCCTGATGCGGAATTTGTCTCCATTGACTATAATTGGCTGTTCAAGGTCGTTCATTAACTCAAAGGTAATGTTGCGTTCTTTTGCTTTTAGTTCCATTGCATCAAACACATCTTTAGCAAGTGCAACAATATCAAACCATTCTTCCTGCAGTTCCAGTACTCCACGCTCCAACTGACTAATAGACTGTAAATCATCAACAATATTTATCATGCGCTCCACACTTTTTTCTGCTTTAACCAGAAAGGGGCGGTTGATTTTAGGATCTTCCAATCCACCATCTAACAAGGTAGATATATAACCCTGAATATTAAAAATGGGAGTTTTCAATTCATGCGAAACATTACCTAAAAATTCTTTTCGATAGGATTCGTGCCTTTGAAGCTGTTCAATTTCTGCTGCCCGCTCGGCAATCCAACTCTTTGCACTTTTTTCAAGTTCTCCTATTTCATCGGTTGTTGAAGGGTTTTTACCTTCTGAAAATTCCATAAAAACTTCCCTGATTTTCCTAAACACCCAAAATTCAAGAATTAAGAAGGATGGTATAAACGTCATCAAAAAAATTAATGCTGTAAGACTGTAGCTGGGTGATACAATCTTAACATAATCTCCAGAAAACCATATAAAAAGGCTGACTAATGCCGAAGATAAAAATGCAATAACGAATGAAAGCTGGATAGATTTTTTCAAAATCAGGAATGAGTTACAGACCGCTAACTTACGAAAACAGGAGTTATTCCAGTATCGGACTCAGGATATAATAAATCACTGCTGCCAATCCACCCGAAACAGGTATGGTTAATATCCATGCCCATAGCAGGCTTACTGTAACACCCCAACGCACAGCTGAAATACGTTTGGTAATTCCTACCCCAACAATGGCGCCCGTGATGGTATGTGTTGTACTTACCGGAATACCGAAATACTGACTGAGATAAAGTGTTACTGCTCCTCCTGTCTCTGCAGCTACACCTTCTAAAGGAGTTACTTTAGTAATACGGGTACCCATGGTTTTAATAATTCTCCAGCCACCGGAAAGTGTTCCCAGGGCAATTGCTGCAAAGCAGGCATACTGCACCCAGTATGGAATATCTGCAATATCTTTTTTAGGTTTCAATTCGCTAACCGATACAAAGGCTTGCTGCGGAGCAACACAATATTCTTTTCCATCCTGTGAAATAGTTTGAAGGTCTGAACCTTTAACTGCAATAAACTTTTTATCTTTTGCTTTTCCTTTTTTCACAAAGTTGCTTTTCTCTGCCATCATCATCTCTTTGCCGTCAACTGTTCCAAGCACACATTTGGCTGAGTCAAGTGCGTAGTAGGCGGTATCAATTTTATAAACAGTTTTCACATGTGTCCATGGGTGTTGATCATATTCTTCTTTGGGTGCAGTGTTGGCAAAAACCATCATGGCAGCTGCAATAATTCCCATTACTTTTTGTGCATCGTTGGCACCATGACCCAAACTAAAGGCTGCTGAAGAAACCAATTGCAGGCGTTTGAACCATTTCTCAGATTTGGCGTGACTACTCTTTCGGAATAGATTCATGATGAGTGCCGTAATAAAATAGGCTAAAATCATACCTATGATGGGGGCAAGAAAAATAAAAGCAAGGGTGGTGTAAATCTTTGTCAAATCGGCCAGCACTCCAAAACCTGCTTTTGCAATTGCTGCTCCTGCAAATCCGCCCATCAGTGTGTGTGATGAACTGGAAGGAATACCAAACCACCAGGTAAGTAAATTCCATGTAATAGCTGCAATAAGACCCGACAGAATTACGGTCATGGTAATGGCATCGGTCTTTACAATTTTAGCAACCGTATCGGCAACTTTAAACTCAAAACCTAAAAGGTTGTGCTGACAAAGAAACAATACAATGGCATTAAAAAATGCTGCCCATGCTACCGCCTGAAAAGGCGAAAGTACTTTGGTGGATACAACTGTTGCAATTGAGTTGGCAGCATCGTGAAAACCATTGATGTAGTCAAATACAAGCGCAAGAACTATGACAATAAGGAGAATGGTCATGTGTAATTCTTAAGAATATTTAATCAATATACTTTCAATGGCGTTGGCAGCATCTTCGCACTTATCGGTTGCTTCTTCAAGCGCATACAAAATTTCTTTGTGCTTTATAATGGTGATGGCGTTAGTTTCTTCTTCAAACAAACGGGCAATGGTCATGTCAAAAATATCATCGGCATGGTTTTCAATGCTGTTTATTTTAACACAGGCTTCACGAATTTTTCCTGACTTTTTGATGTCTTTCAACCCTGAAACGGCAATCTTCAATTGCTCTGAACCCTGAAGAATAAGTTCCGACAGTTTTATAAATGCTGTAGGCATTTCAACAATGCCATAGAGTTCAATGCGCTTTGCCGAACCATGGATGAAGTCAACCACATCGTCAATAGAGGTTACAAGGGCATGAATATCCTCACGGTCAAACGGGGTGATGAAGTTTGCACTCAGTTCGTGAAAAATTTCGTGCGTTACCGCATCGCCAACGTGTTCCAGCTTTTCAATTTCGCGTATCAGTTCCCTTCTTTTTTCGAGATTAGAAGTACCTACCATTTCAACCAGCACGTTGGAGATGACTAAAAGGTTGTCGGTTGCTTTTTCAAAAAGGGGGAAGAATTTTTTGTCTTGCGGAATGAAGAATTGAAGAAGGTTTGCCATGGTTTTAGTGGTGTTTAATTTCGGTACAAATGAATAGATAATAGTTATTGCTCATGTTACGGCAATGTTAATTTTTCAGAAATTTAGCTGCGCCTGAAGTCTTAGAAGACTTCCGCTTTGTTTGTTATCCTGTTTTGAAAAATCTTCAAATCTGCGATCAGAAATAGTATACATGGCTACGAACTCGAAATTTTTAACAGGTTGCCATTCAATACCAAATTCATATTCGTGCACGGTATAGCTGCGGGCATCTTTCTCGTGCTTTTTCCCACCCTGGTAATACTGAGCGCGGGCAAAGGGGTATATAAATTGTTTGCCGATTTTTGCCATGTAGTTTAATGTAATATATCCGCCCGTCAGGTTTTTTGTATCGATTGAATCAGTCGTATTATTAAACTCAGGTCCTTGTCCAATATTATACTCTGCCTGAATACCAAATGGTCGCGGATAAAGAACTAATGAAAGGGCAGCACGCTGGTCCAGGTAATTGAGGCTGTTATTGGTTTTTACCCCTGACGAAAGCTGGTCTGCTGCCATTACATATTTGCCGAAATAACCTTGAATGGAAGGCTCAATTATCTGGCTGCCTATTACAAACGGGTAAGTTAAACGCGCTACCATGTGAGGCTCTTTATTAAGTTCAGGTTTATTGGCAACCTGTCCGTTATAGATACCAATACCAAACACACCATAATCACCCGAACCTTTGTAACCGTCTTTTACAAGCATTGAAAAACGTTCTCGTATCTTTTTAGGAGCCCAGTAAAAGAAAATACCGATATCACGCTCATTGGATAGCGCGCTGTTAAGGGCATCGTTACGGTCTAGCGCTAAACGGTTTTGGCTCGATTGAAGGTTTTCAAATCCAAAAGGCACTTTACTTTGTCCGATACGAAAGCGGAATTCATTATTCTTATCTACTCCAATATCAAAGTATGCATCTCTTATTTGTCCGAAATTAAGACCGGTTGAACTTGCGGCACTGCCAAAGTCAGGTTGTATATAAAAATAAACCTGCTTGTGAACCTGACCAAAAATTATAAGCCTTAAACGTCTTACAAAAAAGCCACCTCCATCGCCCCATGATTTATCACATTGCTCACACTTTAAATCCGGATTGGTTTCCAATAAACGATTATACCTTACCTGCGCATATCCACGAATGCTGATATACTCATACCATTTCTTTGCAGGCTCCTCTTTTTTTGTAGTGTCAGTATTTGCCTGCGCAAAGGCAGCAAATTGAATTGCCAGTGCTGCAAAACACGTTAACAAAATGTAAAGTAATTGTTTCTTCATGGTAATTTTAATGTTATGTAATAGTTAAGCATTTATAAAAACGCGGCAAATGTGGGCTAACCAAACCGTCCCAGAATTAAGAACAGTTTAACTGTATGTTAAGAAATTGTGAACAGATTTAATGTTCAGCGTTTTTGTGTCAGCGTATTTAATAGAGAGGATACCTATCCTGAAAGGGAAGTGCTGTAAAAGTTACAGCGGTTACTTACGAAAAAACAATGAATCGGTGGAAAGTATAAGCCTTAACCCCGGATTATTCTCCGGTATTTTTTTGCTCCAGAATAAGATCTTTTGTTCTTTTTGCCAAATAAAGCATTTCCGTTGCTATTTGAAGGTTAAGCTCTGTATACTTTTGCTTTTCGGCAGGAGTTTTTTCAAATACAATCGGACTTTGGTAGGCAAGGTCTACGTGAGGAGTATTTGCTGCAAAAGTTGATTGTTCACCCGAAGAACATACATTTACTACAACGGTTTTATCCTTATCAATAGTTCCGAAATCTGTTTTAGATACCATGTATTCAAGGGGAATATCTTTCCCTACATAAATAACATACCCGTTAGGCTTTACTTCCTCCATTGCGGTATAATAAAATCCTGAATGTTGAAGAACATTTACCACTTCAGGATACACATCTGAAGCAACATCACCTATTGAAAAAGCGAATTTCTGATTCAGTCCATAAAAAAGAAACGCTGTTTGCGCCCAGGTTTGCAGCAGCATGGTACGCCTTGAATTGGTGTGGCAGGTAAACCCGATGTATTTTTTTATCGTGAGCTGTTCGGCAATACTATTGAGCATTGCTTTTCTTTCCAGCGTAATGGATGCAAATTCCTTTTTAGTCTGTCTGCAAAATTTATCCAGTTCATCGCTAAAACGGATATCCTGCGAATAGCCAATGTGTGAGGTAAGCAGTAATACTACGACCAGAATATTTTTATTCATTTTGTGATTGTGTTTGGTTTAAATAATTCGCAATAATAACTCATTCAATAAATTTAAGCTTGGCAAAGATAAATTCTTTTCATGCTATAAACTATTTATCACGGGGCGTCAGCCCTAACCTTAAGACCTCACCCCTAGCCTTCGCCTTTAAAACCTCACCCCTAACCCCTCTCCTGCGAGGAGAGGGGCACTGCAACCGCGAGTAAACAAACTGCCCACCCATTAACTGTTTTAAGACAGATAACAGGCAGACAGTTTAATGCATCCGGTGTATCACCCTAACTCGCTCAAATGTCCGGTGGACATTTGAGCGAGTTAGGGCGAAAGCGAAGGGCAATTAAGGTGCTTCGACTACGCTCAGCATGACAGAAGAACTAAACCCAATCAATACCTTTCTTTAAAAGTTTGATTGTAGCATCTTCAGCGCTTCCCGCTTCGGGAGTATGATTGTACTGCCACGATGCAAGAGCAGGTAAACTCATGAGAATGGATTCAATCCTGCCATTGGTATCTAAACCGAATTTGGTACCTTTATCATAAACCAGATTAAACTCAACATAGCGACCTCTGCGGATAAGCTGCCATTGTTTTTCTTTTTCAGAAAAAGGTTTGGCACTGTTGCGTTTCATCAGTTCTGTATAAACCGGAGCGAAGGTTTCGCCCACAGCTTTTAAAAATTCAAAGCGGTTGTCTTTTGAATGCTTTTCAGTATTTGTTAAACGATCAAAAAATATTCCACCTACTCCGCGTGTTTCATTTCTGTGAGGAATGAAAAAATAATCATCTGCCCACTTTTTAAACTTGGGATAATAGTCAGCATCAAATTTATCACAGGTAGTTTTTAATGCGTTGTGAAAAAATGTTGCATCGGCAGCATTCACATAATGAGGTGTTAGATCTATACCTCCTCCAAACCAATACTGACCCCCTCTGCCTCCGGCATCTCCCCCTTCAACAAGGGGGAGAGTCTCAAAATACCGGACATTCATATGTATAATCGGCACATGCGGATTGTGTGGGTGAATAACAATAGAAACTCCTGTTGCAAAAAAATCGGATGGAGGAAGTTTTAATGCATTGGAAATATTCTCGGGTAGTTTTCCTGAAACAGCCGAAAAGTTCACGCCACCTTTTTCAATCACATTTCCGTTTTGAAGAATACGTGTAACTCCGCCACCGCCTTCGCTCCGCTCCCACTCCTCTGTGCTGAATTTACCTGCGCCATCTGCCTCTTCAAGCGCAATGCATATTCTGCTTTGCAAGCCTTTTAACCATGTGGCAATTTCCTCTTTAGTAAGCATCAGTTCACTTTAACCAAACGGTAGTCGGTGTAGTTGAGAATAAAGGTGTTTTGATTCTCCAGCCCGCCTTGTGCGCCTAGTTTCTTAAAATCAAAACTGCTTTGCACACCATTGGCATGAATGGTTTCGGGATGCAGGTAAAAGTCATTGCCGAATTTCCGAATTATCTGAACATAGTACAGCATTACATCATATCCTAAATATCCGTATTTTCCGGGCTCGGCAAGGTATTTATCTCTGAACTTTAACAGATAGTTTTTCACTTCCGGTTTGCTATAGTCCACAAATAAATCAACGGGTAAATGCAAATTCAGATCTTGAAAATATTCTACTTCTATGTTTTCAAAATCCTGCCATTCGTGCAATCCGAAAAGTGTTACCACACGCTGTTTTGTATTTTTCTTTTCAAGGAGCAAAACCAAACGGCTTACATAACTCTCGTCATGCGAAAATGCCATCACAATATTTTCAACACCGGGCTGAATAAGCGAATCAACCAATCTGACACCTCTACCTTTAGTATTCAGAAAATGAATTTTTGCTGAGTCGCAGCGTGTTTTTATTCCCTCTTTCAGTTTTTCAATCAACACTGAATCTTCATTACCTGAGTACATAACAATGATGTTCTTCTTGCAATTCCAGCGACCGATGTAATCACCAAGTTCTCTTATCTGAATTTCTTCGGAAGGCAATACCTTGCTCACATAAGGATTATCCTGTGCGATGTCGCTTTTCTTCAACACAGGACTAACGCAAACTATTTTATATTCTTTTGCAAAGCCGGCTACCATTTCAAAACGTTTACCGTGAAAAGGACCTATTATTATATCTGCATTTTTAAGAACATTGGTTGTCAGAAGGTTTGCTAATGTTGCATCATCTGGAACATCATACGCATAAACAGTTGCTTTAATTCCGCGCTTTGAAAGCGAGTCAACGGCAAGCATAGCGCCTTCGTAAAACTCCAGTCCGTTCAGTGATTTTGCATAAACAGCCTCGTGCGAAGAACCTCCGGCACTATCCCTGTAGCTGTTTTTATTTTCGTCTAAATAAAGTGGCAGAAGTAACACCACATTTATTTTTCCGGGGTCAATAACATTCGTGTCTTTCAGGTTTTCAATCTTTGCCGAAGTATAAATTACTTCTTCAGGTTTTATTAATTGTTCAACCGGAATATTCAGGTTCTGTCCTAACGACAGGGCTTCGGGCATTTCGGGGTTTGCCTGTTTCAGTGCTTCAACAGAAAGGTTGTATTGACGTGAAATGGAATACAGTGTTTGCCCTTTCTCAACGGTATGAACTCTGTATTTTCCGTTTATTTCAAGTCGTTTGTCTTTAGGTGTAGCTGAAGAAGGTGCAGTTGCAATAAAAGGAATGCGCAGTTCCATGCCCGGTTTTATGCCATCAATGGCTTCCTCGTTTTCAAAGACCAGATCACTGATTAAAATAGAATACGCTTTGCTGATAGCATAGAGCGTTTGCCCTTTAATAACGGTATGGATATAGTATTGCTTACCCTCAATTTTTTCGATGCGGGTTGACTTGGTTACTTCAACGGTTTGAGAGAAAGCCGAAAAAGAGATTATGCTCGCAAAGACGCAAAGGCGCAAAGCTCTGTTAAGAAAACTTGTGGCTATTTGGCTATTTGGATGCATATACTTTTTCAAATTACAACAATCATTCCCATTCAATGGTAGCCGGTGGTTTTGAGCTGATGTCATACACCACACGGTTGATGCCTTTTACTTTATTGATGATTTCGTTGGACATTTTTCCAAGGAACTCATACGGGAGATGACACCAGTCGGCTGTCATACCATCATGTGAGGTTACGGCACGCAGACACACTGCATTTTCGTAGGTGCGCTCATCGCCCATTACGCCAACGCTTTGCACGGGAAGAAAGATTGCTCCTGCCTGCCAAACCGAATCATACAGTCCGCTGGTTTTTAAACCGTTTATAAAGATGTAATCCACTTCCTGCAAAATGCGCACACGCTCTTCGGTAATATCACCCAAAATACGGATAGCAAGACCGGGTCCTGGGAAAGGATGGCGACCCAGAATATTTTCAGGTATCTGCATGGCGCGGCCTACTTTGCGTACTTCGTCTTTAAACAAAGTGTTCAGTGGTTCTACCACTTTCAGTTTCATAAAGTCAGGAAGGCCGCCCACATTATGGTGCGACTTAATAGTAGCCGAAGGGCCTTTTACCGAAATGGATTCAATTACATCGGGATAAATAGTGCCCTGTGCCAGCCATTTCACCTCTTCTATCAAGTGAGATTCCTGGTCAAATATTTCAATGAACACACGACCAATTGTTTTGCGCTTCTTCTCAGGGTCACTGATGCCTTTAAGTTCGCCAAGGAATTCCTGTTTTGCATCTACGCCTTTTACGTTCAAGCCCATTTCTTCGTAGGAATGAAGCACGCTGTCAAATTCGTTTTTGCGGAGTAAGCCGTTGTCAACAAAAATGCAATAGAGGTTTTTGCCGATTGCTTTGTGCAATAACATAGCCGCCACGCTGGAATCAACACCACCCGAAAGACCAAGGACTACTTTATCGTTTCCTATCTTTTGTTTCAGTTCGGCAACAGTGGTTTCAATAAATGAAGCAGGTGTCCAATTCTGGTGACAGCCGCAGATATCCACGACAAAGTTTTTTAGAATTTTTCCGCCATCGGTGCTGTGCGTTACCTCTGGATGAAATTGTATGCCGTAGGTTGTTTCGCCTTCAATGGAATAAGCCGCTACTTTAATATCATGGGTGCTGGCTATGAGTTTTCCGCCAGTGGGTAATTCCGAAACGGTATCGCCATGCGACATCCAGACCTGAGAGCTGGTGTGAACATCATTAAAAAGTTTTTCGCTGTGGTCAACAAAGGAGAGGTTGGCTCTTCCGTATTCGCGGGTTTTGGAAGGCAATACTTTTCCTCCTCCACTGTGGGCAAGGTATTGAGCTCCGTAGCACAATCCAAGCAGGGGCAATTTGCCTTTTATATCAGTTAAATCGGGGTTCAATGCTTCTTTGTCAAGCACCGAATAAGGACTTCCCGAAAGAATTACGCCTTTAATAAAAGGTGATATTTCGGGTAAATGATTGTAGGGATGAATTTCACAATAGACATTGAGTTCGCGTATTCTACGGGCAATAAGCTGTGTGTATTGCGAACCGAAATCAAGGATAAGGATGGTTTCTTGCATGGGCGCAAATGTAGTTGATTTTGCAAGGCTGGAAAGTTGAAAGTTGGGAAAGTTTTGAAAGGATATTAAAAGGCATTCTGAAGTTGATTCATCATCAGTATCACATGATATCTTTACGAGGTGAAGAGAAGACACTATCAGAACTGTACCAGAATATTGCGCTCAGCACGATTTAGATTATAATGCTGCGCGGTTTATTACTGATAGCTATTTGAAAATCATCTCATCCTACTTTTTTACATGCTCCTCAAGATACTTTTTAAGCAGGTTGCGCAGGGTTTCTAAATAATGGTGCAGGTCTTTGTGCGAAACGTTGTGAGCTTTTGGTGTTCCTAAGTCAACGGGAGTTTCGTCAAGGGTTTTATACAACTCGGGATATTGGGTTTCAATCAGGGTGGTGAGGTCTAAAATCTCACGCATTAAGAGTTGCAGCGTTTTCATCGGGAGCTTTAGTAATTGTAATTATTCTGCGAAGCACGCAATGCAGCAGCACCCATAAACACTGCGTTAATACCAAAGCCAACACCAAAGCTAACCCAGGTTCTTACCTTTTTTATTTTGCGGGCTTTATCGGTGTATCCTTTTTTATATTCTTCGTTGTTAAATAATTCGGGGTTGGGGTGATTTTCGGTATAGAGTGATTCTTCTTTAGGTTCAGTTGCAGCGCAGGGAATAGCAACACCCAACCCAAACGGACCTGCAAGCAGGCTGGCAAACAACGTACTTATTTGTGCGCCTCTGTAGCCTCTGTAATAATTAGTAGCATCTATGCGCCCTTGCTTGTCCATGCTGTTTACCTTTGTTTGCGCTGTTGTGGCTTGCTGTTGGGGATTAACTTCTTTCACAATTTTTTCCACCTCACTTTCTGAGTAGGCAAAAAGGCTTCCGTCAGCCATCAGTATTTTAAGTGTTTTGCCGGGAATTTGTTCCATCACCAGTCCGCGGATAATACTTCCGTTTTTTAAATACACCACATCCTGCAAGGCCTGATTTTGAGCCAAAGATGTTTTGAAAAGAATAAGAACAAGCAGAAGAGGAAGATAAAAGGTTTTCATAGTATGGAGTTTAGATAGTACAAATGTAGCAATTACAAGACGGTGTATCTATGGTAAAAACTCTTCTTAACTTTTGCAGCAATGAAATCCACTGCGCTGCTTCTGCTGTTTATTTTTGCAAGCCTTCAACTCAGCGCACAGGACTTGGTACAATATATGGCGGGCTTGGCTAAATGTTAATCGCGTGGAGCTGAGCGCCATTTATGATGCGGCATAAACAAATATTTCTGCTTTTAATTAAATTGGTGCATTCTGACAGTGACTGCATTTTCTGCCGGCAGCTACCTGAACCTGCTACCGCATTTACAAATACCTTAGTTTAGCAACCTGCCTTAAAACCCAAAAATGCAAAACCTTGATTTTCCCCTCAGCCTTCAGTTTAAAATATCAACCTTCAGCAATGATTTTACGGTAAAAGATGCCCACGCAACAACCGTTGCCTATGTAAAACAAAAGCTGTTTAAGTTTATTGAAGAGATAACCGTTTTTACCGATGAGAGCCAGACCACCGAGTCATACCGCATCAAAGCCAACAAATGGATTGACTTTTCGGCTGCCTACACCTTCTTTGACAAAGACGGAAAAGACATAGGTAAAGTGGCACGCAAAGGCTGGGCATCAATATGGAAAGCGAATTACGAAGTGTACAGCCCGGCACAGCAGCAGGAGTTTGTTATACAAGAAGAAAATGCCTGGATAAAAGTTGCCGATGCCCTGTTTATACAAATACCCGTTATAGGTTTGTTTACAGGATATTTCTTTAACCCCGCTTATAAAGTAAGCGACCTCAAGGGCACTGTAGTAGCGCGTTTAGAAAAAGAGCCCTCGTTCTGGGGCCGCAAATTTACGGTAACCAAACTCTCCGACATCAGCGCAGCTGAAGAGGAACGCATTGTTCTTGCCATGATGATGATGATTTTACTGGAAAGAAGAAGAGGGTAATCGGAGGATAAATAATCTTCTTACCTTTACGTTTACAAACCATAGTTAAACGTTGTTATGAAATTATTTAAAACAGCAATTCTTTTCTCATTAGCACTCTGTTATAATAAAGGAGCCTTTTCACAAAGCATACCCAATGAGGTAATCGGCAGGTGGTCGGGTCAGGTAGTAGAAGAAGGACGCAGTGATTACTATACCGTAAACCTGAATGTTAATGCAGGTGAAGCGGGTGGTATAGCAGCCACCATTGACTACCCCGACTATGGTTGTGGCGGCAACCTCAAACTGATTGAAATTACTCAGGCTGAGCTTACCGAGGTAGCGTTTCTGGAGTTACTCAGCTATGGAAACGATTTGTGTATTGACGAAGGTGAAGTAGTAATAGCCCGTGAAAACGGACGCCTTAGATTTCAATGGTCAAAAAGCGGCCTTGATTTTTTTGCACAAGGATATCTGGACAGGCAATAAGTCTTAAAAAGGCTAAACCTTAACACTGTTAACAAATAGCGTTATCTGGTTTTGCTTAATCAAGGTATGAGCAAAATCATTTGCTGTTACCTGATTGCAACCTACACTTGCAGTATTATTCTTTTGATATAACATGAAAGCCCTGATTATTCTGCTCATTGCCCTGCTGCCTTTCACCGGCATAGGCCAAACGGCAGAAGAGTATTTTAACAGCGCTGTTACAAAAGATAGTTTGAAGGATTACAGAGGTGCTATAGCCGGCTACAACAAGGTAATTGAATTTGACCCCACCAATGCAGAGGCCTATAACAACCGTGGAATTGCAAAACAAATGATTCGAGATTACAAAGCCGCAATAGCAGATTACGACAAGGCTATTGAACTTAATCCCAAACAGGCCAAAACCTATTACAACAGAGGCGCTTCAAAAGCCGAACTGAATAATCCCGCAGGAGCTATAGCCGATTACAACATGGCTTTAGAAATTGACCCTGATCAGGCTTTGGCCTGGTCGGGACGGGGCGCTGCCAAGCACCTGCTGCAGGATTACAAAGGAGCCATAGCAGACTTCAGCAAAGCAATTGCTCTGGACCCTGAAAATGCAGTAGCCTGGAACAACAGAGGCACATCCAGAAAAAACATGATGGACTATACAGGAGCAATGGCAGACTTTAACAAGGCCATTGAAATTGACCCCGAACAAGCAGTAAGGTATACCAACAGAGGTCTTTTAAAAGTCAGTCTGCAGGATTTGAAAGGAGCAATTGCAGACTTCAGCAAAGCACTGGAAATTGACCCTAAGTATGCTGAAGCCTATTTGCAAAGAGGCCTTTCAAAAGCCAGTCTTCAGAACCACAAGGCAGCCGTAGCAGATTTCAGCAGGGTTATTGAAATTGACCCTGAAAATATACTGGCCTTTTATAACAGAGGTCTTTCTAAAATGCAGATAAAGCAAAACGAGAGCGGATGCCTGGATTTAAACAAGGCTAAAAAAGCAGGCTACAGAGACGCTGTTGAAGCAGTAAGGCAATATTGCAGGTAATCTGCTTTCCATCACATTAACTTTCTTCGTAGGTTTGACCCTTGTATGGAATTTATTACCGAGCACAAATCATTTTTCAGCGCAGCAATAGTAATTGTTGTGGCCATAGTAGCCTCACGTATTATACGCAGGTTGCTGAAACGCTTTTTTGACGAGAGCTCTGAACACCTGAATGTAGATGCCACGCGCTACCGCTTTTTCCGCAACATGGTAGACCTTATTATTTTTACTCTTGCGGGCATTTTGGTATTTTACAGCATACCAGCCCTGCGCACGCTTGGGCTCACACTCTTTGCCGGTGCGGGTATTATAGCGGCTGTTGTGGGTTTTGCATCGCAGCAGGCCTTCAGCAATATCATCAGCGGTATATTCATTGTTATATTTCGTCCTTTTCGTGTAAACGACATTATTAAAGTTGGCAATTTTGACAGCGGAATAGTGGAAGACATAACGCTGCGCCACACTGTTATCCGCAGTTTTGAAAACCGCAGGTTGGTAATACCCAACACTGTAATAAGCGAACAAACGGTTTTAAATTCAAGCCTGGTTGATGAACATGTGTGCATGTATATTGATATTGGTATAAGCTATGAAAGCGATGTAGATAAAGCAATTTTTATTTTGCAGGACGAATGCCTTAAACATCCCTTTTGTATTGACTGCCGCAAAAACGATGCGAAAGAAGCAGGCGAACCAATAGTAGAAGTAAAAGTTCTTGACCTGAGTGATAGTGCTGTAATCATTCGTGCAGGTGTTTGGGCAGATAATGCCATCAAGGGTTTTGATATGAAATGCGAATTGCTGTTAGCTGTAAAAAAACGTTTTGACAGCGAAGGCATTGAATTTCCTTTTCATCACCGCACCACTGTTTTTAAAAACTAAACAATGGGAAAAAGCAACAAAAGAAAAAAACGTGAAAGCCTTCCTTTCGGAACATTAGTTCCCGTTGGCGATAAGCCCGGCATTGAGCAGGTACTTATCAGCAACATCAGTTACACACCTGATTTTTACAACGAAAATCATGCTGTTAATGTTAACAACCTTGCCAATGAAATTACCCAGGATAAATTCCACTGGATAAACATCAACAGCCTTTACGACCTTGCTCTGCTTGAAAAAGTGGGTAAACATTTCGGGCTTCACAATCTACTGTTGGAAGATATTCTGCAAACCGAACATATTCCTAAATACGAGGAGTTTGACAAGCACCTGTTCATTACATTGAAAATGATTTCGGTTACAGAAGAAGGAAAAATTGAATTTGAACAGGTGGCCGTGGTACTGGGAAAGAACTATGTTATATCGTTTCAGGAGCAGCCCGGTGATTTCTTTGATCCGGTGCGCAAACGACTGTTGGACCCTTCTGCGCAGGTGCGCAACAAAACTTCGGACTTTCTTTTTTTCAGGCTCATTGACGTGATTGTTGACAATTATTTTGTGGTGCTTGAAAACATTGCCGACCAGATGGAGGAAATGGAAACGCGCACCATGGGTGAAAATGAAGAAGACAACCTGCGCGAAATTCTGAACGTAAAGAAAAACCTTATACATCTGCGTAAATCTGTTTTTCCTTTGCGCGAGGCATTATCAAAACTGAGTAAAACAGAATCAGATGTAATTCAGGATAACAATCTGAAATACCTTGCTGATATTTACGACCATACCATCCACGTTATTCAGTCTATTGAAACCTACCGCGATCTGGTTTCAAGCCTCATGGACCTGCACCTTTCCAGCATCAGCTACCGCATGAATGTGGTAATGAAAGTGCTTACCATTATCTCAACCATTTTCATTCCGCTTACCTTTCTGGCAGGGGTTTACGGAATGAATTTTAAATATTTTCCTGAACTGCAATGGCAATACGCCTACCCTGCTTTCTGGGGAATTTGCATTGCTCTTTTTATCGGCATGATGTTTTATTTCAAAAAGAAAAAATGGTTGTAAATGGGTAGAATACTGGCAATTGATTTCGGAACAAAACGCACGGGCATTGCCGTTACCGATACTTCAAAAATTATTGCAACCGGCCTGGCAACTGTTGCAACAAATGAAGCAATTGATTTTCTGAAAAAGTACCTTGCAAAAGAAGAAGTGGAATGCATTGTTGTTGGCGAACCCAAACGCATGAACAATGAGCCGGCACAGGCAGCAGCCGGCACAGAGTTGTTTATAAAACAACTGCAAAAGCATTTTCCAAATCATAAGATTGAGCGTGAAGACGAACGCTTTACTTCCAAAATGGCTTTCCAGACTATGATAGATGGCGGACTGGGAAAAAAGGCGCGACAGAATAAAGAGTTAGTAGATACTATCAGCGCAACAATTATTCTGCAAAGTTACCTTGAACGAACAGGGCACTGATTCAAGCATTCAAAACTTTATCTTTGCACCCTTAAAATTAAATAAATGATTCTTCCCATAGTAGCCTACGGTGACCCCGTTCTTAAAAAAGTAGCCGAAGAAATTGACAGCGATTATCCCGGTCTTGAAAAGCTGATTGCCGATATGTTTGAGACCATGTACTCCAGCAAAGGCGTGGGACTGGCGGCTCCGCAAATCAACAAATCCATTCGCCTGTTTATTATTGATGCTTCGCCTTTTGCTGATGAATATCCTGAACTGGAAGGATGGAAAAAAACATTTATCAATCCCCGCATACTGGAAGAAGAAGGCGAAGAGTGGGATTTTAACGAAGGCTGCCTGAGCATTCCCGGTATACGCGAAGATGTGGAACGCAAACCCGAATTAATTCTTGAATACGAAGACGAAAACTTTGAACTGCACGAAGAAAAATTTGATGGCGTAGTTGCCCGTGTTATCCAACACGAATATGACCATCTGGAAGGAGTACTCTTCACCGACCATCTGAGCCCGCTGAAAAAACGTTTGCTCAAAGGCAAGCTCAATGATATTTCAAAAGGTATTGTGGATGTAAACTATAAAATGAAATTTCCGAAGAGATAAACCATAGTCGATAGACCATAGTAAAACATGACACTTTAACACTCGAACACGTGAACACATTAACACAAAAACTATTCACTGCCTGCTGCCTATTGTTTACACTCGCTTCCTGCACCAGCGAACAGCAAAAACTGGAACAAGCCATTAACGCAAAAGAAAAAGAATTGTATGGCGATTCAACCATGACCGTTGATTTTTCAAAAGCAAAAGACATGATTGCGCTGTATGCTGATTTTGTAAAAAAATATCCGGAAGACAAAAAAGCGGAAGACTATCTTTTTAAAGCAGGTGAAGTAAGCATGGGTGCTATGCAAAGCAATGTTGCCATCAAGTATTTTGAGCAGTATTACGAGAAATTTCCAAAAGCAGAAAAAGCGCCCTACAGTCTTTTTATGCAGGGCTTTATTTACGAAACACAGTTGCAGAACAATGAAAAAGCAAAATGGTGTTATGAGAAATTTATCCGCGATTTCCCTACACACAAATTAGCAGAAGATGCAAAATACTCGATTGCCAACCTTGGTAAAAGCGAGGAAGAACTCATTCGCGAGTTTGAAGCAAAGCTGAAAGGCGATTCTGCAACAGCGACTAAGTAAAACACTTATATATAATTTCATCCATTTCATTTAACTGACGCAGAAGTTGTGTCAGCTAGTATTATTATTTCTCTGTCGAAAAAAAGTTTGCGTATTATCTAACCCTTTAGCTTTACATTGCGTTTACAATTTAGTAACATTAATTTAACTTAGACCCCGAATGACAAAACTTTACACCTCTCTTCTTTTCTCTTTATGTGCACTAAGTGCTTTTGCACAATGGAATACCGATCCTGCTATAAACAATCTTATCTGCACACAATCGCAGGACCAGCAGGATGCGCGCATTGTAAGCGATACCAAAGGTGGTGCTATTATAAGTTGGGTTGACTTCCGTAACGATGCCAATCAATTAGTAGCCGATATTTTTGCACAACGTGTAAATGCGGTTGGAACCAACATGTGGACCAACAATGGTGTAGCAGTTTGCACCAATAGTGCCGACCAGACAGCATCGGTATTAACCGAAGACGGAGTTGGTGGAACAATCATTACCTGGCAGGACTGGCGCAGCGGAAACCGCGATATTTATGCACAACGCATTGACTCTTTGGGCAATGTTTTATGGGCTGCAAATGGTGTTGGCGTGGCTGTAAAAAACTTTCAGCAGCAGGGCCCGCGTATTATCAGTGATGGTGCACAGGGTGCTATTATTGTATGGGAAGATTCTATCAACGGCAACTGGGATATTTTTGCACAACACATCAATAGCAATGGTGTTACGCAATGGACAGCAGGAGGCGTTGCTGTTTGCACTTCATCACAAAATCAGGTTAATCCTAAGATAGTTGGCGATGCAACAGGCTCAACTTATATTGTTTGGCAGGACAGACGCAACGGTAATGATTATGATGTGTATTGCCAGAAACTGAATTCATCAGGAGCAGTGCAATGGGCAAACAATGGAGTTGCAGTTTGCACCGCAGGTAATTCACAGATAAATCCTAAAATGGTATTGGACAATTCAGGTGCAATAGTTATTGCATGGCAGCATTTCAATACAGGCGCGGGTTACGATGTATATGCTCAACGCTTAAACTCATCAGGTGCAGTGCAATGGACCGCAAACGGTATTCCGATTTGTGCACAGCCAAATAATCAGAGTGCGATTGATATGACTTCAGAAGACATTACTGACGGTGTTATTATTTCATGGAAAGACGCTAGAAATCCAACCAATGTAAATATCTATTGCCAGAAAGTTGATTTCAGCGGCAACAGAATTTGGACAACAAACGGTGTATTAATTTCAAATGCTTCACGCAATCAAATTAACCCCAACATTGTTGGCGATGGTAATGGCGGAGGAATTGTTGTGTGGCAGGATTCTATTGCCGGCATATGGGATGTTTATGCACAACGCATTTCTTCTTTAGGTGCTGCTGTTTGGGCAAGCGGTGGAGTGGCGGTAGGCACTGCAACCGATAACCAGACCGGACCTAAAAATGTAAGTGATGGAACGGGCGGTTCCATCTTTGCTTTTCAGGATAAACGCTCAGGTGATTTTGATATTTATGCTTACAAGATTGCAGGAGATACTAGCACCGGAATTGAAACACAGGAAGAATTAAAGAACAACATATCTGTGTTTCCAAATCCTTTCTCAGAAACCACAACCGTTTATTTACCCGAAGGAAAACACAATCTTCACCTTTATGATTTGGCAGGAAGAGAAATGCTGACAGTGCTAAACATCAGCAACAGTAATTATGTAATTGAAAAGGGAAACCTTGCAAGCGGAACGTATTTACTTTCAGTTACCTCAGAAAAGGTTAATTATTCCAAACTAATTATCATTCACTAATGAAAAATAGCGGCTTACTTATTATTGGTTTCTTCCTTCTTTTTTCTTCATGTAAAAAAGAAGAAGGTGTTGGAGGAACATCAACCATTACAGGAAAAGTTTATGCAAAAGAATATTCATCAGCCGGAAATCTGTTGGCTGAATATTATGCACAGGAAGAGCGGGTATACATTATTTATGGTGATGGCACAACGTATGACAATGATTACCGCACAAGCTATGATGGCTCTTACAAATTTCAATACCTGAATAAAGGAACGTACAAAGTATTCTGTTACTCCAATTGCGACACCTGTGCATCAGGCAGTATAGCAGTGATTAAGGAAGTTGAAATAACTTCAAATAACTCAACAATAGAACTAGAAGATATCGTTATCAGGAAATGAGCGAAAACAGCGTTGCAAAACTTATAGTTCCTGTTTTACAGACATTTCGGCCCATTACTTTGTCGGAGATGGATAATGTTCAGTTGCTAAACCGCATGGACACTAAATTTGTTTTTCCCGTTGACAAACTCTTGCCGTTTCTTGAAAAAATAAAAGACGGATACCGCCTGCTGGAAACCAATCCGCTGCGCTATGCAGATTACAACTCTCTTTACTACGACACACCCGATTCGAAACTTTATTTCACGCACCATCGAGGCAAATCGGGTCGTTATAAAATCCGCTTCCGCAGCTACAACGATACCAAGATGTTTTTTCTGGAGATAAAACACAAGAACAATAAAGGGAGAACTGATAAATCACGCAAGCGGAAAGAACTTATAGAGCAAACACTTACTCCTGAATCAATTGAGTTCATTAATAAGAAAACAACACTTGATGCAACAAAACTGGAAGCAAAACTTCAGGTAGAATTTTCACGCCTTACGTTTGTAAACAACGAAGAAAACGAGCGCGCTACTATTGATTTCAACCTGCGTTTTAGTCACAATGAAAAGCAGGTTGGGTTGCCGGGAATTGTAGTGGCTGAAATAAAACAAAGTAAATTCTCTGTAAAAAGCGGAGCTATTTCTGCTTTGCGCGAATTAAAAATACGCGAAGATAATATGAGCAAATACTGCATCGGCACTGCACTTGTTTATTCAGATATAAAACAAAACAATTTCAAACAAAAAATTCACACCATAAACAAACTACAAAACAATGGAATTTTTAGGAACTAAGCTGCTTAACGACAATGATTTTCTAGAATTACTTGTCAGATTTTTATTAAATATTACCGTGATGTTGGTAATAGTGCGTCTGCTTTATTACCCTAATCAACGAAGGAAAGATTATTTGTTTACCTACGTTATTTTTAACGTGCTTATTTTCCTCATCTGCTTTTTGCTTAGCAGTGTAAAACTGGAACTTGGTTTTGCGTTTGGTTTATTTGCTGTGTTCGGCATTTTGCGTTACCGCACAGAAGCGGTGCCTATTAAGGAAATGACCTACCTGTTTATTGTAATCGGTATTGCGGTAATCAATTCGTTGAGCAATAAAAAAATAAGTTGGGCTGAACTTGCCTTTACTAATGCTGCAATCCTGGGTGCCACTTATGCACTTGAAAAAATGTGGCTGCTGCGCCACGAAACACAAAAGCTGGTGGTATATGATAACATTGAATTAATAAAGCCCGAGCACAGAGATAAACTGATTGAAGACCTGAACAAACGTACAGGACTTACTATTACCCGCACGCGACTAGAGAAAATTGACTTTCTGCGTGATGTTGCTTTTCTCTACATCTACTATTTTGAAGATAAAACCCCGGGCTACAATAACTCGGCTGACGACAGCGATGATGATGATTAAACCACTTCTGACGTCATTGCGTTCCGATAGCTATCAGAAAAAGCGAAACAATCTCTTACTAATTACACTGCTTTTAATCTCCGTAAGTGCTACTGCGCAGGTCAGTGATTTTCAAAGCTGGCTTTCGGTTGGGGTAAATACCGATATTTCAAAAAAATTCAGCGCGGGCATTGAGGCCCAGCTGCGGATGCGCGATAATTCTACCCGACCTAACAGTGTGTTGCTGGATCCGGGAATTAGTTTTAAAGTGAACAAATATCTGAAGTTTGCGGTGGGCTATCGTTTCTCGGCACGCTTTAGTGCCGACAATGTAAACACCACTGCGCACCGCTATAACGTTGATGCCGAAGGACGAAAGAAGTTTGGGAAACTTACACTCAAACTGCGCACCCGTTTTCAAAAAGGTTTTACTGATTTGTTGTACAACGAAAATCGAGAGCCCTACTCCTACCCTGCGTACAGCCGCAACAAACTGGCAGTTGAATATGAGGTAAACAAACGCTTTAGTCCGTTTGCAGAGTTTGAATTATTTCTTCCGCTCAACAATCCGCGCCAACGCAACTTTGACCGCTACCGCGCAACAATAGGATCATCATTTGACTTAAAAAACAGGAATACTATTGACTGCTTTTTTCGTGTGCAGCAAGAGCTGAACACTGCAAATCCCGAAACAGACTTTATTATTGGTATCGGGTATGCGTATGACGTGAAGCTGAACAAAAAGAAAAAGAAAGACAAGGACAAAAAAGACGAAAAGTCTGACACTAAAAAGAAATAAGTAAAGATGAAAAAGGTTGTCATTTTAGTTGCGGTGATTATTTCGTTGAGCTCATTACACTCAGTTGCACAAACATTTACCGGAAGCACCGGAACTATTCTGGACGATGGCAGCCACAATTACTATCCGCTAACAGTAAGCGGTGTTGTTCCGGCAACAATGGATGCCAACTACGGACTGGAAACGGTTTGCATTAACCTTACCCATACCTGGGATGACGACATTGTTATTTCATTGATAGCCCCTGACGGCAGTGAGTTTTTATTGGCCGGAAGATTGGGCGGAGATGGTGATAACTATACCAATACCTGTTTTAACTACAGTGCCGCGCAATATATTTATGAAGTGGGTGCGCCTTTTACCGGAACCTACAAACCGCAGGGCACCATGTCGGTAGTAAACAACGGACAGAATGCAAATGGCTTATGGCGTCTGCACATTTTAGATACCTACCCTTTTGCTGATACAGGCAATCTGTTGGGGTGGTCACTTACTTTTGGCAATAATCCGGCAACACCTTTTCCATTCAGCTCAACACAACTGCCGCTGGTATTAATACAAACGAGTGGCGGTTTAATTCCTGACGAGCCAAAGATTATGGCTAACATGAAGATTATCAGAAACGCTAACGGGGCGGGAAACTACACCACTGATTTCCCGAACATCTATAACGGTAAAATAGGAATTGAGCAGCGCGGAAACAGCTCAGGTGGCATGCCTAAAAAATCATACAACTTTGAAACACGCAATGGAGACAGCAGCAGCTTTGATGTATCACTGCTGGATATGCCAATTGAAAACGACTGGACTTTGATTGCCAATTATTCTGACAAATCGTTATTGCGCAATTATTACAGCTATCGCCTTTTCCGAAAAATGGGACATTGGGCTCCGCGCATGGAATTTTGTGAGGTGCTGATTGATGGCG
>CAMBRL010000054.1 GCA_945870105.1 Chitinophaga pinensis | reverse complement strand
AATTGAACTCAAAGGTGGTATTTTGAAATGGAAAGCTGCCGGGCTAGATGTTACACCCGGAAGTAGCGATGCAAAAGTGTCAATGAGTGTAGATGAATTCAAAAAAATGGTAACCTCTGATGTTCCTGTCTTAGTTGATTTCTATGCTCCCTGGTGCGCTCCCTGTCGCAAAATATCTCCCATGCTGGAAGAGTTAAGCAAAGAAAACGAAGGCAAAATTAAGGTTGTAAAAATCAACATTGACGAGCACAAGCAACTTGCCGAAGAAATGGGTGTAACTGAAATTCCGATTTTTGTAGTGTATAAAAACGGAACTGAAACGGCTCGTTTAAAAGGATTACAAACTAAAGACGAGTTGCTAAAAATTCTGTTTTAAAATTACAACGCTTTCATCAAAACTTTATACATCGCGGTCATGGCCGCGATGTCTTTTTTATGCACTTTCTCATCTGGTGTGTGCACATTGCTTTCAGGAGCACCTACAAAACACCAGTCAAAAGGATATGGTGCTTTCTGTAATTGATTGCCATCACTGCCACCACTAAACTCTACTTCAATCTGAAAAGGGATTTTAGATTTTTGCGCAATAGTAACAACTCTGTCTAAGTATGTTCTGCGCGGAATTCCCGAATCACGCATGGAAACAGCAACTCCTTTACCTGCCTGAACACCATTTGTAACCCAAGTGATGTCAGAAATCAAAGCCTGCTTAACTTTAAACTTTTCGTAAATATATTTAGCAAGAAAACCCACTGTTCCTCCACCATGCTCTTCATAAGTAGAAAAAGCTATTATTCCGTTCTCCAGTGTTTCAGAAACTTGTAATGCATTCCAAACACCAAGACGGTTGTCCATGTAGCAACATTGCACAAAATCTTTTGTCTCGCGGAAATCAGGTTTAAATGTGAGTGTAGTTGCACGGTCAATTTTACGTTTGTAAGCGTAATGAGGATTTTTATCCTTGTCAACTTTCAGTGTACATTCAATTGAACCTTTGCTGTCTTTCCCCACTAATTTCCAACCTTCTTTTACAGCTGGTCCACCGATTTTCACCAACTCCGTTTCGTAACGAGTTGTAAATCCAATGGAATCAATATGCGCAAAAAGTGCAGTGCCCGGCTTTCCAAAAACAAGAACTATGCAATCCTGCAAATCTTCACCACTATGGATTTTCGGTTTTACTTTCCAGTTTTTTTGATGCTTTTTAATATAACCGAGCAGAAAATCTGTCATCGGCTTTTCGCTGCCCGAAGGCGCGTGTATGGAGCAAAGCTCGCGTAGTAATTTCATTTCTTCACCTCTTCTACAAACACAAAAATATCTTCGTTGTCGCGTTTCATCAGGTATTTTTCACGGGCAAATTTTTCAAGATTATCTATGCTGCTCATCAGTTCATTCAGGTTCTCTTTGTTATTTGCTATTTCGGTGGTATAATATTTTTTATCCTTTTCCAGGGCCTGTAATTTTTGTCGTGTTTTATAGATGGAGACAAAACTGTTTTCATCAAAAATGGTCATCCACAGCAGGAATGCAAGAATGGCAATGATGTATCTGTTTTTAATAACAGGAAGAATTTTAGTCGTGAAAACGGAGAACTTTTTCATGATGTAAAACTATTCATTTTTTATGTGGACACTATTATTGCAATAAAAATTCATTCACTACAATTTGTTCAAAACTGTGGTTAAATAGATTTTATCTTCGCCAACTCAATGCAAACCTTTTTTGCCGACATCATTCTTCCGCTTGCCATTCCCAAACGCTACACCTACCGTGTACCGCAGGAAATGAATGACCTTATTCGTGTCGGTCATCGTGTGATTGTGCAGTTTGCAGCCAGCAGGCTTTACACGGGAATTGTTGGCGCTGTTCACGAAAAACCTCCGCAGAATTACGAAGCAAAATACATTCTGGAATTGCCGGATTCACATATTTGCGTGAACGAAAAGCAACTGGAATTGTGGAAGTGGATGGCCGATTATTACATGTGCAGCGAAGGTGAAGTAATGAATGCTGCATTGCCATCAGGACTTAAACTTTCAAGTGAAACTGTAATTGCCCTGCACCCTGATTTTGATGGCGACATCTCAAACCTTTCCGATATTGAAGTAAAGATTGTTGAGGCGCTGGAAAACAACACCACTATGAAACTGAGCGACATTATCGTGGTGACTGAACGCAAAACCATTGATAAGATCATTGGCGATTTAGTGAAGAAAAAAGTGCTGGTGCGTGAAGAAGAACTGAAAGAAAAATTCAAACCCAAACTGGAAGACTTTGTTTATCTGGCTGAAAAATTCGATGAGGGGAAATTAGAACAGATTTTCGATTCGCTGAAACGGGCTCAGAAACAAGCTGAATTGGTTGTTGCTCTTCTTAATCTTTCAGGACGATATCAGGGCGAAGACAATGATGTAAAAAAATCTGTTCTGTTGAAAGCAGTACCTTCATCCAATGCTGCTTTTGTTGCCTTAGTGAAGAAAAATATTTTCAGAATTGAAACGCTTGAAACCGGAAGACTGAAAGATATCGGCAGTGCAAAAAGCCCCGAACTTAATCTCAGTGAAGAACAACAAACTGCGATTGAAAGCATCCACAAACATTACGAAGCAAAAGATGTAGTGCTACTGCACGGTGTTACCGGAAGCGGCAAAACAGAGATTTACATGCGATTGATTGAAGAAACGCTGAAAGCAGGGAAACAGGCCTTGTATCTTCTTCCCGAGATTGCGCTCACTACACAAATCACTTCACGGTTGCAAAAGAAATTCGGCAATGCAGTAAGTGTTTACCACTCCAAACTCAATGACAATGAGCGGGTGGAGGTATGGAATAATATTATCAAGTCCACAGTCAATAGTCCACAGTCCACAGCTTCAAAACTGCCTACTTCCACCGGCCAACTTATTCTAGGTGCCCGTTCTGCCCTGCTCCTGCCCTTCTCCAACCTCGGTTTGGTGATTGTAGATGAAGAACACGATTCATCATTCAAACAATACGACCCTGCTCCGCGCTACAGCGCTAGAGATTCTGCAATTATTCTTTCACGAATTCATGGAGCCAAAACACTGATGGGCTCTGCCACACCTTCCATTGAAAGCTATTGCAATGCTGAGATAAATAAATATGGTTTGGTGGAATTAGTCGGGCGGTATGGTGGTGTGCTGATGCCTGAAATTTTCGTTTCTGACATTAAAGAAGCCAAGAAACGCAAGCTGATGAAATCTAATTTCTCGCCCATGCTTTTAGAGAATATGGAACTTGCGCTTACAAACAAAGAACAAGTTATTCTTTTTCAAAACAGGCGCGGCTACTCGCCCGTGTTGGAATGCAACACCTGCGCATGGACGCAGCATTGCATCAGTTGCGATGTAACATTAACGTATCACAAATATCAAAATCATCTGCGTTGCCATTATTGCGGCTATACCGAAAAGGTTCCTGCAACTTGTCCTGCTTGTGGCGACACAGCTTTGCAGGCTAAAGGTTTCGGAACAGAAAAGATTGAAGAAGAAATAGGCATCTTTTTTCCCGATGCGAAAGTGGCACGTATGGATTTAGACACTACCCGCGGCAAATATGCGCATCAACAACTGATTGAAAATTTTGAAGACGGCAACATTGATATTCTTGTCGGAACGCAAATGCTCACCAAAGGACTGGACTTTGATAACGTTGGTTTGGTTGGAATTTTAAATGCTGACGGCATGCTGAACTTCCCTGATTTCCGTGCGCACGAACGCAGCTACCAACTGATGGCACAGGTTAGCGGACGAGCGGGAAGAAAACAGAAACGGGGAAAAGTAATTATACAAACTCACGACCCTGAGAAATTTATTATTCAGCAGGTAATCACTAATAATTACGAAGCGATGTATGCCAACGAAATGCTGGAACGAAAGAGTTTCAACTATCCTCCATTTTATCGCTTGGTTGAAATTACATTGAAACACAAAAACGTTGATGTACTAAATATGGTCTGTGGTTTTGTTTCAGGCGAAGGAAGAAAATCTTTTGGTAAAAATCTTCTTGGTCCTCAGTTCCCTATGGTTGCCCGTATTAAAGGACTTTACCTGAAAACATTTCTGCTGAAGATAGAAAGAGAGATTGCTCCCTCAGGCATCAAAGAAAAACTGCGTGAGATTATTACACAACTAAAACTGATCAAAGAATTTAAAGCAGTGATTGTGAGCGTGGATGTTGATCCTATGTGATGGAACGCTGATTATTATGATTTTTATGATTAGCGCAGATAGATTAAATCTTAATTTATCTTAACCATCATAAAAATCTGCGTTCTATCCTTTACGCTGCCGCTCCTACCCTTTTCAATAAAAGAATGTGCGCCCAAACAGCCTGATACATTCGCGGAAATTCGTTGTAGGTAATTCCGAAATCAGCTGCTGTTTTCTTTACAATTTTACTTAGCTCGGGATAGTGAACGTGACTGACTTTCGGGAACAGGTGGTGCTCAATCTGAAAATTCAATCCGCCAAAAAGCCAGGTTAGAATTTTGTTTTTTGTTGCAAAGTTGGCTGTTGTTTTTATCTGGTGAATGGCCCACTCGTCTTCCATATTATTACTAACAGAATTTGGTTCAGGGAATTCCAGGTCTTCAACGGTATGAGCCAACTGAAACACCATGCTGATAAAAATTCCTGTGGCAAACATCATGATGACAAAGCCCAGCAAATAAGGCAAAATACCAGTCATATAGATTGGCAGCAGAATAAAGAAAAACAGAAAAGAAACTTTGCTTGCCCAAAAACCAGCATGATCTTTCCAATTCATTTTTTGAAATGGCATATCAGCTATTTTTCCGCTGAAGTATTTTTTAAAATCAGTAAAACCAACCCAGAAAATATACAGCAACGCATACAGCAGAATGAAGTAAATATGCTGAAAGCGGTGAAGAAAATGTTTCTTCTGCGTTAAGGTCATACGCATCCAGGGCTTGATGTCAATGTCATCGTCAAAACCTTCGATGTTGGTATAGGTGTGGTGAATTACGTTGTGTTTTATTTTCCACATGAAGGAACTTGCACCTAAAAAATCTAAACTGGAAGCTGCAAGCTGGTTTACAAAACTGTGCTTTGAATAACTGCCGTGAGAACCATCGTGCATTACATTAAAGCCGATTGCCGCCACATTTATTCCCAGCATAATTGCAAGTACAATGGAAATAAAAATTCCGGGCGTGAAAAATACCAGTGTAGTATAAATGCCAATGAAACTTAAAGCAAGTATGGCTGTTTTTAAATACAGTTTCCAGTTGCCTGTTTTCTTTACTGACTGCTCGGCAAAGTAGGCGTTTACACGTTTTTTAAGTTCTGACTGGAAGGAAAATTGAACGGAAGGAAATTTGGGTTTGGTGAGCATTGGAATGGAACGCAGATTAGTATGATTGTTACGATTAGCGCAGATTTTGCGCTGTCTATGGCACGAAGGTACGCTTAATAAGCTGCTACTGATTCACAAAAGTTGTGAATGGATATCCGTCATTGCGAGGGAGGAACGACCGAAGCAATCTCACAATGATATACAGTAATTAGACTATGAGATTGCTTCGCTATGCTCGCAATGACGTTACTTCCTGAAATTATCAGCAACCACCAAATCCTTAGAACCTGCAGTATATTTATAAAACCCGTTACCTGATTTTACACCAAGGTTGCCGGAAACAACCATGTTTACTAATAAAGGACAAGGTGCATATTTTGGATTTCCTAATCCATCGTGCAGCACACGCATAATAGAAAGACAAACATCCAGACCAATAAAGTCAGCTAATTGCAAAGGGCCCATCGGGTGAGCCATACCGAGTTTCATTACCGTGTCTATTTCTTCAACGCCTGCAACACCTTCGTGCAGGGTGATGATAGCCTCATTAATCATCGGCATCAATATTCTATTGGCCACAAAGCCAGGATAATCATTTACCTCCACCGGAACTTTGCCCAATTGTTTTGACAAATCAAAAACAGTTTTGGTTATTGCATCGGTAGTAGAGTATCCGCGGATAACCTCTACCAACTTCATCACCGGAACGGGGTTCATAAAGTGCATACCAATTACCTGTTGCGGACGCTTGGTAACCGATGCAATCTTAGTAATGCTGATAGAGGATGTATTGCTTGCCAATATCGTTTCCGCTTTGCAGAACTTATCCAGCTCACGAAAAATATTCAGCTTCAGTTCTAAATTTTCGGTGGCCGCTTCTACAACTAAATCAGCATTCTTTGCGCCTTCTTCAATTGAAGTAAATGTTTTGATATTGGCTAAGGTCTTTTGCTTCCCTTCTTCGGTAAGGTTGCCTTTGGCTACTATACGGTCAAGGTTTTTGCCTATGGTAGCTACAGCCTTATCCAAAGCGGGTTGCGAAATATCAATAAGCGAAACAGCAAAACCTGTTTGTGCAAAAACATGGGCAATACCATTGCCCATGGTACCTGAACCGATAACGGAAATAAGTTTAATGTTCAAGGTTTGAAAGTTCAATGTTAGAGCATACGTTTTACCGTAAATGTTCCGCCTGTGATTACGCGCACATTCGTGCTGTCAAAAAACTCCACAAAGGTTCCGTTAAAAGTTCCTGTGTAGGTTTCAATACCATCTTCTAAGGTTTTGGTAACGTTAAGTGTTGCCGAGTTAGCATCCCATACACTACTTCCCTGAAAACGAAGCACCGTATCATCTGTTGGCTCTGTAATTACAGTGTCTGTACCATAGAAATAAGGAATGCTGAAAAAGAAATGTGTGATATCGGTTTCATTGCTTCCGTTAATTGACAATATCAGACCTGAACCAAAATCAGATAACACAGCTCCTGTATTATGAGGCTGTGCATCCCAAGCTGCGCCATCAATTACGGCATGAAAACTTCCGTCAAGAACATTGGGATCATTATCATCATCATCGTTGTTATTGCAGGCAGTGATTGAAAAAAGTGCGGTAAGAATACCAAGGTAGATTAGTTTGTTCATGGGTTGGGTTTTAAAATTCGGGGCGAAGATATAAAAAAAACAGTAGGCAGTAGCAGTAGGCAGTCAACTGCTGCTGCCCACTGCTACTGCCTACTGATTAAATGCACCCCATCATCCTTCAGCTCCACCAGCTTCAACTTATAAAGCGTGCCTATTGCTTTTTTAAACAGCTTTTTGCTGATGCCCAACGTATCGTAAATTTCACCGGGTTGTGATTTATCGGTGAGGGGAAGAAAACCTTTGTTCTTTTTCAGTATATCCAATATAACAACCGTGTTGTCAGAGATAGCTGCCACGCCTTGCTTTTGCAGAGCAACATCCACTTTTCCTTCTTCTGTTATTTTTTTGATGTAGCCTTTTACACGGTCGCCAGGATGGATGTCTTTAAAAACCTCGTTGCTGTAAAGCAGTCCTGCATAGCGGCTGTTGATAATGCAACTCATGCCTATCTGCGTGTGGCGTGTTATCAGCAAATCCACTTCCTGGTTGGGTTGCAATTCACTTACATCGCGGTCAAGAAAATCTTCAATCTTGGCGCTGCCTGTAAATCCTTTTTCGGTTTTGTCCTGCAACACTACTACATGGCTTTCACCCTCTTCCAGTTTTCCGCGCTGTTCATAAAGAGGAACGTAAACTTCAAGTCCGTCATCATTCAGGGCAAGTGATGCGCCATCGGCATTTATACGTAATACTTTAAGGTATAGAAAATCGCCTGTTTCGGGTTGGTTGGTGGTCATGGGGTGTTTTTAAAGAAGGTGCAAGGTAGCATGTTTTCACCACTAAGGGCACTAAGAACACTAAGGTTCATTAAGTTCACCGCTAAGGCGCGAAGACGCGGAGGCTATTAGTGATAGCATTACATCAATTACTCAACCCTCACCACCGAGAATAATATTCTTACCGATTCGCTGGAGTTAATCAGGTAAATCTTTCGGCTTTTTCACTTTAATTGCCTTATTTTAATAAGGTTGCTACAGGTAAAAACCTGAGTAAAAAGGTATGTGCTGTAAAAGTTTCAGAGGTTACCTGCGTAGAAAGGTAAGCGATATATTGAGTACAGAGGTTACCTGCACAGAAAGGTAAGTGATATATTGAGTACAAAGATTACCTGCGCAGAAAGGTAAGCGATATATTAAGTACAAAGGTTACCTGCACAGAAAGGTATGCGCTGTAAAAGTTAGGGGAGCTTCTATAGAGAAGCTGTAAGCCCCTACTTCCCCTTCCCTCGGATAACAGTAAGCACCGTATAAATAAGGATCTTAAAGTCCACCGCCAGCGTCATGTTCTCGATATAAATCAGGTCATATTTCATGCGCTCCAGCATTTGCTCTACATTTTCGGCATAACCAAACTTTACCATTCCCCAGGAGGTAATACCCGGGCGCACTTTATGCAGGTGTTTGTAGTGTGGGGCAACAGCCACAATCTGGTCAATAAAATATTTGCGCTCGGGGCGCGGACCAACAAGGCTCATATCGCCTTTCAATACATTGTAGAACTGCGGAATTTCGTCAAGCCGCGTTTTGCGCATCATCTTTCCGAATTTCGTTATGCGCGGGTCATGATCGCTGCTTAGTTGCGGGTTACCACTCTCGGCATTTTGTATCATGCTGCGGAATTTATACATCGTAAAAGGCTTGCCATGTATGCCTATGCGCTCGTGACTGTAAAAAACAGGACCGGAAGAAGAAAGTTTTACCAATATAGCAGTGATGAGATAAACCGGAGACAAAAACGTAAGCACCAAAGCCGAAACAACAATATCACCGATACGCTTTAAACTCTTTTGCCACGCAGGCATAATGTCCTGCGTAATGTGGATAAGCGGAGTGCCGTAAATGGTATTCATCTTCACCGAACCCGAAAGAATATCGTACATATCGGGAATAATTTTCAGCGTTACCTTGCTCTCTTCAAACTCAGTAATAATGCCCTGTATTTTATTGTGCTCCGATGATTCCAATGCGATGATGGCTTCTTCCAATTCATATTTTTTAATAATACTTTTGATGTCGGCAGCACCACCAAGCTGAGGAAGTTTATCGTCCAATAAATGTCCTGTTTTGTTACCGTTGGCATGAATAAAACCAACAAACTTATTTCCGGCCGAAGTACGCTGCCCTTCCAATTCAGTAAACAATTGCAAGGCTTTCTCGTTGCTGCCAATCAGCAAAGTCGGAAAACCGATAATGCGGTTGTGAATGCGGTGTGCTGTGCGCGTAGTCAGTATTACACGAAAGGTATACGTGAAAAAGAAATGCAATAAAAACAGCGCAACAAAACTCTGGTAATAGCTTTTGTAGCTATTGATTTCATCGTCCAGAATAAGCGCAAAGAAAATGGTGATTACACCAATCAAGGTAGTGAGCAGCGTTTGCCCTAATTCTTTTAAGCGGCTCTTGCGGTAAATATTACTGTAGGTTCCCTGAATAGCATACAACGCAAGCCAGAACAAAGGAACCAATACAAGCCCGGTAAAAAATTTCGAATCAAACTCAACCGGTATCTTTTCACCAAACTTATTCGACTCAATAAATGCCTTGCGAAAAACAAAAAACAAACTCCACGCTCCCGCTGCCGACAGAATGTCAAAGAAGAGGTACTTGAGGGTTTGGAGTTGTTTGTTCATTTTCTTTAACACTTCGACAAGCTCAGTGTGACCTTGTCAGGCTGAGCCTGTCGAAGCCTTTATTATTCAATAGATCAGCTTAATATTATCCACATACACCATCGGTTCCGGATTTCCTTCATCGGGTATTACCCCGAAATAAACATTGTAATTAATAGCATTCACAAAAAGGCTTACCTCATTGGTAAGGTTCACATAAATCTTGTTCCAGTTCTCGCTTTTATTAATCAAAATAGTTTGCGGCACTTGTGTGCTCACACCGCCCGCTTCATTTGCATAAATCCCAATGCGGAAGGTGTTGTTGCATTTGTAATTCAATTCCAGAAAAACGGGAGTGCCGCCTTTTGGCAAGGAATACTCGTTAATGGTTTTGCATTCAAACAAAACATGCGGTGGATTGCGCATAGCAAAAAGGCCTGAAGTATTTCCTTCAAAAACATCGGCAGTTCCGCTCACACGGTTAAGTGTGCTGTCGCTTACAGAAGTAATTTCAAGTGTGTATCCCGGACTTTCAAAATCTTCTTTCCATGCAAACGTAGTAGTTGAATAATACTGAACATTAGGTTGCAGCATAATAGCGCTGTCGGGAAAAAGCTCGGTGGTAATTTCATAAGGCTCATAAAAAGGATACGGAATTCGGGTAGCCGAAATCCCGTTCATTTTTATTCCTCCATAGATGGTAATTTTATGACTGCCGCTTTTCAAAACCGGAACAGTAGCCGGCAATTCATACGTTCCTACCAATTCATCATCCACATACACCCAGGCATCCGTAATTTTATGTGAAGTTGTTCCTTCCGCTACATAATCAGTGGTAAGGGTAATCGTATCAATCTGTATGTAAGAAGGAATTCCTTCATCGGGGTTAATCACTTCGCAGGAAGGCAGCAAAGCAGCCAACGCGAAAAAAAGAAAAGAAAAGATTAAAAACTTAAAATAATTCACGTTACAACTGTTTAGACAAATTTCGTCACCCTGAACTTGTTTCAGGGTCTTGATTTAAGATGCTGACCTCGCCTCAGGCGAGACAGCATGACGATTAATTTCAGAGTAGAATTATTTCAATAGCGTGCTGCTGATGTGAAACTTATCCATGATTTTGTACGCCACTTCCAATGCCTTATATCCATCATCAATAGTAACCACAGGCGTTGTGTTGGTGTTGATGGCATTTGCAAATGTTTCCAATTCCATTTTTATTGCGTTGGTGTCGGGCACTTCAGGCGCCTCAAATGTAATTGCTTTTTTCCCTTTTCCAAACCCAAGGTCAATAAACATGGTGTCGGGGTTTGGTTCGCCCTCAATAGTTAAAAGGCGGATGATGTCGGTTTTCTTTTTCAGAAAATCAATGGCTATGTAGGCATCGCGCTGAAAGATGCGGGTTTTGCGCATCTGCTTCATAGAAATACGGCTTGCAGTTAAGTTGGCCACACAGCCGTTGTCGAATTCAATCCGCGCATTGGCAATATCCGGAGAATCACTTACCACCGCTACCCCGCTTGCACTGATGCGCCTGATGTTAGCCTTTACAATGTTCAGCACAATATCAATATCGTGAATCATTAAATCCAACACCACCGGAACATCCGTGCCCCGCGGATTGAACTGCGCCAACCGATGCGCTTCAATAAACATAGGCTGACCGCAATAAGGCTTTGCCGCCAAAAAGGCAGGATTAAAACGTTCCACATGCCCGATTTGCACAACCGTTCCTGCTTCGCGGGCAAGGTTGGAAAGTCTTCGTGCCTCGCCCAAGGTATTGGTAACTGGCTTTTCAATAAAAACGTGTTTTGATTTGCGGAGAGCCATTGCCGCACAATCATAATGCGTTACAGTGGGGGTTACAATGTCAATCACATCACAATGTTCCATCAGTTCTTTCATGGATTTAAAACTGTTTACCGAATGAATTTCCTGCGCTTTCACGCTGCGCTCAAGGTCAGGGTCATAAAAACCCATAACCGTGTAAGCAGGAATTTCTTTCAGCAGTCCGATGTGAATCATCCCGAGATGACCCGCGCCCAACACTCCTATTTTCAGTTTTTTATCCATCTGATACGGCCAAAAGTAGTTGTTATGCAGGCGGCTTATCTGCCATTCTCAACCGTTTTTTAAAGGCTGGTTGTTGAAAACAATCCTGAATGCTTCAAAAGCCTGTTTGCGATAATCCCTACTATTGACACATGATTGATACTTTCCGCCACAAAGGGATGCGCAAGCAGTTGATAAAAGTTTTGCGCCTGAAAGGGATTAAAAGCGAAGCAGTGCTGGCAGCCATTGAAAAAATCCCGCGCCACCTTTTTCTTGACAAGGCTTTTGAAGAACATGCTTATGATGACAAGGCTTTTAGAATTGGAGCAGGACAAACCATTTCGCAGCCTTTTACCGTTGCGCGGCAAACCGAACTATTAGAATTAAAAAAGCAGGACAAAGTATTGGAAATAGGAACAGGTTCAGGCTATCAAAGTTCTGTGCTTGCTGAATGTGGCGCAAGAGTTTATTCCATCGAACGGCAAAAATTATTGCACGATACGGCACGACCTTTACTTGCTGAACTTGGCTATAACGTAAAAACATTCTATGGTGATGGCTATCTTGGTTTGCCTAGTTACGCACCTTTTGATAAAGTAATTGTAACAGCCGGAGCACCCTTTATTCCACCTGCATTAATTGAACAACTGAAAGTTGGAGGCATTCTTGTAATCCCAGTTGGCGAAGGGAAAGAACAGGTAATGAAAACTATAACTAAAACCTCTGCAACAGAAGTTGAAATAAAAGAACACGGTGATTTCCGCTTTGTGCCGCTGCTGGAAGATAAGGCAGGGAAATAACAGGCAACCAAAAAAATTGTCACGTAAAAAAAGTATATTTGTTGGGAATTATTTCCGACAAAACACCGCTTTAACTAATCTAAAAAACATGAAAAAACAATTATTGACTTTACTTGCTGCATTTGTAATTCCAGTTTTAAGTTTTTCACAAACCTGCTACCCCGGCTGGAATTATTATCGAGACATTACCATTGACAATACAAGTGGCTCTGCACTTACAGATTATCAGGCTGGTCTCACGATTCAAACAGGTGCGGCCATTCTTGCCGGAAAATTAAATTCCGATGCATCCGACTTGCGCTTTTCAGATATGGCTTGCAATACATTGAGCTATTATATGGACAGTGCTGCTTCAAGCAACCAAAATAAAATTTGGGTAAAGGTGCCTTTCATTGCTGCAAATACAACCACCACTATTCAGCTTTATTATGGCAATGCCTCAGCCACAACCAACACTGCTGATGGCGATGCCACTTTTATTTTCTTTGATGATTTTGAAGACAACTCTGTTAATGTTGCCAAATGGAATACGTTCGGCACTTACAGTCTGCTTGCTGAAACGGGGGGTGAACTTCACTACAACTGCGTTTATGAGTCTACTGCAAGATATAAATATGTTTATACTGTAGCTGATTTCAACAACAGAGTAGTGATTGATGCCGGTGTTTATCATGACGACCAGCATAGTTTCGGCTATGTATCAACCGATGATTTATTATCTAGAATTTATCAGCGACCGATTGGGAATGCTAACGACACCTTACGTCTTATTGCTGTAGCAGATACAACATCAAATGGTACTTATGCTCCAGGCGCTAATGATTTTCCATGGATTCCAGTTGCACAAAACACCATGAATAATCTTTCTGTTGATGTTGAGTTAATTTCTTCGGGGCTGCGGTTTCATTTGTTTAAAGACCATACCAATGGTGAAACTACTTCAGGTCCTTTTGATATGGCTTTACCAGGAGTAACAAACTCATCCGGCTTTAAATTCTGTTTATCAGCAAACGATTTTTTTGGCAGTTATTCAGGGCTCAGCTATATTAAAGTTCGGCAGGGTGCAGAGATACTCCCCACTTCATCATTCAGTCCAGAACATTTAACAGCACCTGTTGGAATACAAAAATTTAGTGCTGAAATTATGCAGGTTTATCCAAATCCATCGTATGGTGATTTTACACTTAACTTACCAAGCACAGGACATTACAAAGCAGTGATTAAAGATGTAACAGGAAGAATTTCGTGGCAGGAAATGGTTGAAGGAAAAATAGGAAAAATATCCTTGACAGGAATTTCATCCGGGATGTATAGTCTTGAAGTTAATGATGGCAGCAATTTTTTTCAAAAGAAGCTGGTTATACAATAGTATGAATAAAGTTTTTATTCTGTTTCCCATTTTCTATTTCCTGTTTTCTATTTTCTGCTCTACTGCACAAGTAGCAACGCGCTCCTACATTGCCGATAAAGCTCTTGCTCCCCGGGAACACAGCGTGGATATGCAACATCTGAAACTGGAAGTTTCGTTTGAGCCACAGAAAGGCCTGGTCAAAGGAAAAGTCACGCACACATTCAATGTTCTTCAGCACGAGGTTGATTCTATTTTTTTAGATGCTCCGGGAATAAAGTTTATGAGTGTGAAGCTGGATGATGTGATAACGAAATACAAAACCGATGGTAATGGAATTACCGTTTTTCCGGGCTCAACTTTGCACTGGGGAAATACGCACAACCTTACTATTGAATATGAAGCCACACCGCGCAAAGGAATTTACTTCATTGGCTGGAACGATCCGAAGAATTTAAGTCGCAAACAAATATGGACACAGGGACAAGGCATTGACAACCGTCATTGGATTCCCTGTTATGACGAGAGCAACGACAAACTCACAACAGAAGTAATTGTAACCTTTGACAAAGAATACAAAGTGCTTTCAAACGGCACTAAACTGGAAGAAAAGGACAATGGCAACGGCACCAAAACATGGCATTACAAAATGCAACACGAGCACACAACGTATTTAATGATGCTCGGCATTGGCAAGTATGAAATTGAGGAACATAAATCAGCAAGCGGTGTTCCTATTAATCTTTGGTATTATCCCGAACACAAAGACAGAGTTGAACCATCGTATCGTTACTCGGTGGAGATGTTTGATTTTTTTGAAAAGGAAATTGGTGTGCCTTACGCTTGGGAATCATACTCACAAATTCCGGTTCAGGATTTTATGTATGGTGCCATGGAAAATACAACGGCAACCTTGTTTGGTGATTTTTTTATGGTTGACAAACGCGGATATCTGGATAGAAACTATGTTGCAGTAAACGCGCATGAACTGGCTCACCAATGGTTTGGTGACTTAGTTACCGAGCGCAGCGCATCGCATCACTGGCTGCAGGAAAGTTTTGCTACTCATTACAACCTCACTTACGAGCGCGAAGTTTTCGGACAAGACCATTTTGATTGGGCAAGAAGAGAAGCCGTGAACAAAGCATTGGATGCTTCAAAGGCTGATAAAAAACCAATTGCCCATAGTGAAGCGGGCTCACCGCGTCACTACCCGAAAGGTTCCATTGTATTGCAAATGATGAAGTATGTTGTGGGGCGTGAAGGCTATAATAAGTCCATCAAACATTATCTTGAAGATCACAAATACAAGAACGTAGACTCAGAAGATTTACTGATTGCTTTTCACGAAACACTGGGTAAATCATTGGATTGGTTCTGGGAAGAATGGGTTTACCGCGGAGGTGAGCCACACTATGTTGTTACATATCGTGAAAACACAGAAAATGGAAAACAACAAACTATTTTCTCGGTTTCGCAGGAGCATGAACTGAGCGATGTGGTGGGACTTTTCAAGATGCCAATAGTTTTTGAAGTGCATTATACAGACGGAACCAAAGACAGCAAAACCGTATGGGTTGAAAACAAACACCACGAAGTAAAAGTTGAAAACAGTGCAGGTAAAAAAGTTGCTTTTGTTTTATTTGACCCTAACAGCGAAGTAATGAAATCATTTGAATTCAAAAAGCCGTTCGCCATGTTAAAAGAACAGGCGCTGAAAGCAACCAATATGATTGACCGTTACGATGTCATTATGGCCATGCGCGACAGCAGCCTTACGCTAAAACAAGATTTACTCATCAAAGCTTACAACAACGAAAAATTCCATGCTGTAAAATCAGAAATAATTTTTCAACTGGTAAATGAAAATGATGCAAAAAGCCTTGAGTTGATTAAAAATGCAATTAATGATAAGGATGCTGTTGTTCGCAAAAGTGTAATTCAACATGTAAAAACAATTCCGACAGCGTTGCGCACCGAATACGAAAAACTGCTAACCGATTTATCCTACGAAACTGTTGCATTGACATTGGAAAAACTGAGCCTTCAGTTTCCTAAAAACACAAAGAAGTATTTGGAAGCAACAAAAAATGTGGAAGGCTACAGAGGCAGAAATGTTTTAATAAAATGGCTGGAAGTTGCTGCTTCTAACGACAAGAAATATTCAGATGAACTTGTTGAGCGCACAGCCCTTTCTTATGAATTTATGACACGCCAAAATGCTTTTGCATCGTTGCGCAAATTAGATTACTTCAACCAGACTGCTTTAAAAAATACACTGGATGCAGCTTTCAGCAGCAATAGCCGTTTAGCTTCACCTGCAATTGAGACGTTAAAATATTTCTATACCAAAAACGAATACCGCAAAATGATTGCCGATTATCTGACTTCAAATAAATGGAACGACTGGGAGAGTGCAATTGTGAAACAGGTGATGAATTAACTTCTCCAACCTTAAAAACAAAAAGCCCCCGCAAAATTGCGGAGGCTTTTTGTTTTTATTAAAGACCTGATTTATTATCTAACCAATGTAATAAATCCTGTTTGTTCCCAACTTCCCATACTTCCATTCGGGTTATTTACTTTCAGAATGTAGAAGTAAGTTCCTTCTTCAAGTTCAACACCTGAATTGGTTCTTCCATCCCAGTTGATTTCACGTGCTTCACGCTCGTAAACAATTTGCCCCCAACGATTGAAGATAGTGATACCAAAATCATCCACTCCGTTATTTTTCACACCCAATGCATCGTTGAAACCGTCATTGTTTGGAGTGATAATGTTCGGAATAAGAATGATTTGTTCTACCTCAACCTCAACAGTGTCGGAAGCCGAGCAACCGTATTGGTTTTCAACAGTAAGTATTACAGTAAACACATCTTCGAAATCATAGGTGTGGTGTGTGTTTTGAGTAGCAGCACTATTGCCGTCTCCAAAATCCCAGAACCATGACACGATGCTGTTATCACCAGAAACATCTGTAAAGTTCACAGGGTTTCCAAGTGAAGGATTATCTGATGCGTGAATAGCAGCAATTGGGAGTTCAGCTACGCTAACACTCACCGTATCAACATCTGTTTGTCCGCAGAAAGGATTGCTTACGCTCACCGTATAATCTGTTGCCTCTTCAGGTGAAACATTGATTGACTGAGTTGTAGCACCATTGCTCCACAGAAAGTTTTCTCCTCCTGTTGCAGTCAGTGTTACGCTTTCGCCCGGGCAAATCACTTCATCCAATCCGGCATAAGCATTTGGCACTTCACCCACTTTAACAAGTATTATCTGAGAGTTACCCTCGCAACCATATTGATTAGAAGCCACTACATTGTAGTCAGCAAAATCAGATACAGTTATTGAAGCACCTGTAGCACCTGTAATAGCAACACCGTTGCGGAACCACTGATAAGAAGAAGCACCCGGTGCAGTTGCAGTAAGTGTTACCGATTCACCTTCGCAAATTTCGGTTGGTCCGCTTGCTGTTATAGTTACCACGATGGAAGGAGTAACATCTACCTGAATTGGAGCAGAAGTACCTGAGCAGCCATTGGCATCAGTAACAGTTACCGAGTAATTACCAAGAGTAGATACAGTGATAGACTGAGTAGTTGCACCATTAGACCACAAGTATCCTGAAGCGGAAGAAGCAGTTAATGTTACGCTACCACCTAGGCAGAAGGTAGTTGGTCCGCTTGGAGTAATAACCGGTGTTGGGTTATTATTCACCACCACAGCAACCGGAGCAGATACACCGCGACAACCGTTTTCGTCAAACACAATTACATAGTATAAACCTGGATCAGCAACAGTAATGCTCTGAGTAGTTTCACCATTTGGTGACCATAAGTAACTTGCAGCAGGTGATGAACTCAATGTTACACTTCCACCTTGGCAGAAAGTTAATGGCCCGTCAGAAGTAACTACAGGAGTTGGGTTAGGATTAACCACCACATCAACCGGAGCAGAAACACCTACACATCCGTTTTCAGTTACAGTTACATAATAGCTTCCCGCAGCCGAAACAACAATTGATTGTGTTGTTTCACCATTTGGTGACCAAACGTTTCCAGTTGCAGAAGAAGAAATCAATGTTACACTTTCGCCTTCGCAGAAAGTAGCAGGCCCATCAATACTTACTACCGGAACCGGAGCTGCAACAATAGTTACAGTTACAGGAGCCGAAGTGCCTTCGCAACCGTTTGCATCCATTACCATCACACTGTAATCACCACTTGCAGAAACGGTGATAGACTGAGTAGTTTCACCACCCGGCATCCACATATACATATCGGAAGCAGATGAAGTAAGTGTTACGCTTCCACCTATGCAGAACGATAAAGGTCCGCTTGCAGAAATAACAGGAACAGGATTAGGATTAACAACCACATCTACTGCGGCAGAAACACCTGAACAACCATTGGCATCAATTACAGCCACTGAATAAGCACCTGAAGCAGATACAACTATTGTCTGTGTGGTTTCACCATTTGGTGACCATACATAGCTTGCAGCATCGCTTGCAATAAGAGCAACCTGACCGCCTTCGCAGAAAGTCAATGGTCCGTCAGCAGTAATTTCAGGAACCGGATTAGGATTAACAGTTACTACAACAGGATTTGAAACCCCAACGCATCCGTTGGCATCTGTAACAGTTACAAAATATGTTCCTGCTTCAGCAACAGTAATGCTCTGAGTAGTTTCACCGTTTGGCGACCATACATAAGAAGCAGCATCTGTAGCAGTTAATACTACGCTACCACCCATACAGAATTCAGTTGGTCCGTTAGCAATTACAACAGGATCTGGATTATTATTTACAACAACCGATACAGGAGCCGAAGTTCCTTCGCAGCCGTTAACATCCATTACCCATACGCTGAAGTCACCGCTTGCAGAAACAGTGATAGACTGTGTCAACTCACCGCCCGGAGACCATACATACGTTGCTGCTTCGCTTGACGTTAATACTACCGTTTCGCCTGCGCAGAAAGTTAATGGTCCGTCAGCAGTAACAACCGGAACCGGATTTGGATTTACAAATATTTCAAGAGGATTTGAAATACCAACACAACCGTTTTCATCAGTTACAGTTACAAAATAACTGCCTGCAGCAGAAACAACTATTGATTGTGTTGTTTCTCCGTTTGGAGACCAAACGTTACCTGCAGTTTCGGAAGAAGTTAGTGTTACACTTCCGCCTTCGCAGAACGTTAATGGTCCGTCAGCAGATACCTGAGGAACAGGATTGCTGTTTACCACTACCTCAGCAGGAGCAGAAGTTCCGCGACAACCGAATTCATCAAATACAGTAACAGTGTATACACCTGACGTTGAAACAGTAATTGATTGAGTAGTTTCACCATTAGGAGACCACAGATACCCTTCCGCTTCAGATGAAGTGAGTGTTACACTTTCGCCTGAGCAGAATGTTGTAGGTCCGTCAGCAGAAATTACAGGAACAGGGTTTTGATAAACAGTTACAACAACAGGAGCCGAAGTTCCTTCGCAACCGTTGGCATCCATTACCCACACACTATAGCTGCCTGAAGCAGATACTGAAATTGATTGTGTGGTTTCACCACCCGGAGACCATACGTACATAACTGCTTCACTTGCTGTGAGAACAACGCTTCCGCCATCGCAGAATTCTGTTGGTCCGTCAGCAGAGATAACAGGAACAGGATTTTCAAATACAGTTACAGATACAGGTGCTGAAGTTCCGAAACAACCGGTTCCGTCAGTTAATACAACACTGTAATCACCCGATGCTGAAACAACAATCGCTTGCGTTGTAGCTCCGTTTGACCACAGGTAAGTTCCCTGTGAAGTTGAGTTAGCAGTTAATGTTACGCTGCCACCGGCACAGAATTCTGTTGGTCCGTTTGCATCAACTGAAACAATAACCTGAGCAGGTTGTCCAACAGTTGCACTTCCAGAAAGTATTAATCCAAAAGCATCAGTAACTGTTACAGAATAAGTTCCTGCAGGAACACCTGATAAGTCTTCGGTAGTAGCACCGTTAGACCATACGTATATGAATGGTGCAACACCACCAATTACAGTAAGGTTAACAGAACCATCGCTGTATCCGAAGCAAGAAGCATCTGTAGCAACAACTGTTATATCAATAACAGGATAAACAGTAATGTAAACAGTTCCCTGTGCGCAAAGCACTTGTCCGCTTTGACCACCATTATCGCAAATCTCATATACAAATTGATCCGGACCTATATAACCTGAGTTAGGAGTATAAGTAAATGTTCCGTCACTGTTTATCACAACACTTCCGTTTGCAGGGTTTGAAACTGGAGTTGTGTTTACAGCAATAGGATCACCGTTAGGGTCAAAATCATTATCCAACATATCACCACTCACAGGAGTATTAACAGGAGTTAAATACGCATCGTCAGCTGCAAAAGGAGGATCATTGTCAACACCGTTTGGATTTTCAAGTATAGTGATGCAAACTGTTGTTTGGTCACACAAAGATGGTACACCATCATCACAAATTTCATACACAAATACATCAGTACCTACATAATCTGTATTAGGTGTGTAGATAAACGTTCCGTCAGGATTTAATACCACTGTTCCATTTGTAGGTCCGGAAATCGGAGTTGTATTCAGAATAATGTTATCACCATCAGGGTCAGCATCATTGGTCAATACATTTCCTCCAACAGGCACGTTTACAAGCGTAACTGCTTCATCGTGGTTGGCAATCGGAGGATTGTTATCTGTTGTAACCGGAATTATTTCAATAAACACTATTGCGGTATCGCAAAGTGGCCCAGGAACTCCATTGTCACAAATCACATAACTAAACTGGTCTTCGCCAGTAAAGCCTGTGTTTGGCGTATACGTGTAACTTCCATCAGCATTTACAACCACAGTTCCATTGGAAGGATTAGTGTTTCCAGTAACAGTGATGTTATCACCGTCAGGGTCGTGGTCGTTGGTCAACACGTTACCTGAAACAGGAATGTTCATCAGGGTGTTATTGATGTCATCAATAGCCACAGGAGGCAAGTTGACAGGGATTACGTTGATGTAAACAGTAGCCTGATCACACAGCGCAGGAAGGGGAGTTCCGTCATCACACACCTGGTAAACCAAGCTGTCTTGTCCGTAGAAATGACTGTTCGGAGTGTAAGTAATACTTCCGTCAGGGTTAACCACAGCTGTTCCGTTAGTTGGAGGCGTGATAATCGTAACTGTGTTAGGGTCGATGTTACCATCAATATCCGTATCGTTGGTTACCACTACAACTGTAACAGGAACATCTTCATTTGTTGATGTGCTGTCGTCATTCGCAATAGGAGGATCATTAACCGGAATTACGATAATGGTGATTGGTGTAGTATCGCATACGTTATTAGCGTTGCAAGAAATCACACACATTTCGTCTGTTCCATTCCAGTTTGCAGTTGGTGTGTAAGTAACACAAGTACCGCTGATTGTGAATGTTCCGTTTGAAGGCATTCCGCAGATTGAAATTGAGCTGATACCACCTTGCAGGTTTACAAAATCTTCCATGCAAATAGTAATGAAGCTATCTTCAGGAATACTGTCGATAATTGTAGTAGGTACGCCTGTTACAGTTATAAATACTGTAGCAATATCGCACAATGCAGGAAGTGGAGTTCCGTCATCACAAACCTGGTAGTTGAATTGGTCCGGACCTACATAATGGCTACCGGGAGTGTAAGTGATAGTTCCGTTAGGATTAACCACTACAGTTCCATTTGATGGTTGAGATACAACAGTTACTGAAGAAGGATCAATGTTTCCATCAATGTCAGTATCGTTAGTAACAACGATAACTGTCACAGGAACATCTTCCTGTGTTGTTTCATAATCGTCATTAGCAATCGGAGGATCATTTACCGGAATTACAATAATGGTGATTGGTGTAGTATCGCACACGTTATTAGCGTTACAAGAAATTACACACATTTCATCTGTTCCATTCCAGTTTGCAGTTGGTGTATATGTAACACAAGTACCGCTGATTGTGAATGTTCCGTTTGAAGGCATTCCGCAGATTGAAATTGAACTGATACCACCTTGCAGATTTACAAAATCTTCCATGCAAATAGTAATCAAGCTATCTTCAGGAATACTGTCGATAATTGTTGTAGGAACACCTGTTACTGTAATAAATACAGTTGCAATATCGCACAATGCAGGAAGCGGAGTTCCGTCATCACAAACCTGATAGTTGAATTGGTCTGGACCAACATAATGGCTGCCGGGAGTGTAGGTGATAGTTCCGTTAGGATTAACCACTACAGTTCCATTTGATGGTTGAGATACAACAGTAACAGTAGAAGGATCAATGTTTCCATCAATGTCTGTATCGTTGGTTACAACAGTTACAGTTACCGGAACATCTTCCTGTGTTGTTTCATAATCATCATTTGCAATCGGAGGATCATTTACCGGAATTACAATAATGGTGATTGGTGTAGTATCGCACACGTTATTAGCGTTGCAAGAAATCACACACATTTCATCTGTTCCGTTCCAGTTTGCAGTTGGTGTGTATGTAACACAAGTACCGCTGATTGTGAATGTTCCATTTGAAGGCATACCGCAAATTGAAATTGAACTGATACCACCTTGCAGGTTTACAAAATCTTCCATGCAAATAGTAATCAAGCTGTCTTCTGGAATGCTGTCGATAATTGTTGTAGGGACGCCTGTTACAGTTATGAATACAGTTGCAATATCACAAAGCGCAGGCAGCGGAGTTCCATCATCACACACCTGATAGTTAAATTGGTCGCTACCAACAAAGTGACTTGAAGGAGTGTAAGTGATAGTTCCGTCATTATTTACAACCACAGAACCATTTGAAGGTTGAGAAACAACAGTAACAGTTGAAGGGTCAATGTTTCCATCAATGTCAGTATCGTTGGTTACTACTGTAACAGTTACAGGAACATCTTCCTGTGTTGTTTCATAATCATCGTTAGCAATCGGAGGATCATTTACCGGAATTACAATAATGGTGACAGGTGTAGTATCACATACGTTATTAGCGTTACAAGAAATCACACACATTTCGTCTGTTCCGTTCCAGTTAGCAGTTGGTGTGTAAGTAACACAATTACCGCTGATTGTGAATGTTCCGTTTGAAGGCATTCCGCAAATTGAAATTGAACTGATACCACCTTGCAGGTTTACAAAATTTTCCATGCAAATAGTAATCAAGCTATCTTCAGGAATACTGTCGATAATTGTTGTAGGTACGCCTGTTACAGTAATGAACACTGTAGCCTGGTCGCACTGGATTGGCAGAGGAGTTCCGTCATCGCAAACCTGATAATTGAATTGATCAGAACCAACGAAGTTTGCATTTGGTGTGTAGGTGAAAGAACCGTTAGGGTTTAACACTACTGTTCCGTTTGAAGGCGAAGAAATCTGAGTAACGGTTAACGGGTCAATATTACCATCAACATCGGTATCATTTGAAACTACTGTTACAGTAACAGGAGTATTTTCAAGAGTAGTAGCATAATCGTCTACTGCATTTGGAGGACAGTTTGTTTTTATAACTGTAAAGTTCAATGACAATTGACATCCGCGAGCATCGGTTATAGCAACTGAATAAGAACCGGCTGCATAACCTGAAGCGATTGAACCTGTTTGTCCGTTGCTCCACAAATATGAGTAAGGTTGAGTTCCACCACTGATATTTGCTGTAGCTGAAGAATTACTTTGTGTGCAAGTTGCAACTGTTGAGGATACGTTTCCTGAAAGCGCTGCCGCAGGCTGACCAACAGTTACAGAACATGAAGCTGTGCAACCTTTAGCATCTGTAACAGTTACTGAGTATGAACCTGCAATCAATCCACTTGCAGAAGCAGTGGTTGAACCATTGCTCCAAGAATATGAATATGGTGCTGTTCCACCTGCTGCTACAACACTTGCAGAACCTGTATTTCCACCGAAACAAAGTACATCTGTTTTACTGCATGACGCTGATAAAGCTTGTGATGGCTGACCAACAGTTACAGAACATGAAGCTGTGCAACCTTTAGCATCTGTAACAGTTACTGAGTATGAACCTGCAATCAATCCACTTG
>CAMBRL010000053.1 GCA_945870105.1 Chitinophaga pinensis | reverse complement strand
TACAATCCGTTCTTGACCAGCCCGAGTATTATGAAAACCTTTACAAAAACTACTACACCTACCTGCTTGTAAACTTTGATACAGCTCAAACAACCTTCTTTATTGGTTTATATCAAAACCTTATTACCCAACCCGAATATGCCCAATATATTGATCTGCTTAATTACGAAATAGCAAGACTTGAGGCGCTTAGAGATGCTTACCCAAACCTTGTTGCCGGCAACATTTCTGTTGCTCAGATGCACCGGACAATGATTGACAATTCGTTTTATGACGAATTAAATATGGGCACAGAAAACTTTGTCATATCATCGTTTGAACACTTTTTTTCACGCTATCCCAGCGATGCAGAACTGGCAGAAGCCGCCAAAATTGTAGACGGTTTAAGCGGAGTATTATTTTTTCAGATTGGCACAAGCAAACAGGATTTTATGGACATCTTTTTTGCATCGGAAGATTATTTTGGAGGACAAGTGAAAATAGTTTACAACGCTTATCTTTTCCGTCAGCCCACCTCAGAGGAATCAGCACTTTACAGCACATATTATAAAAACACAGATGACTATAAAGGCTTGCTTAAAAAAGTATTGACTACAGATGAATACGTGGGCATAAACTAAACTTTGTGAACTTAGAGTCTTTGCGGGAAACAAAAACAGCAACATGATAAAAATAATAAAACTTAAAACACTTCTTCTCTTTCTGGGAGTGGTTTTCCTGATTACATCCTGTAAAAAAGAAACCGATTTTATATACGGTGTTACAGATGTTGATATTCAAAAACCGGATGCCAACAAACCCAACGTAAAATCAACATTCACCTTTATTTCCATTGCTTACAGCGATTTGTTCGGAGCAAACATTTCGCAAACACAATTGGTGGAACTGCAAACCGCCTATGCCGCTTTTGGCGACCAGCGTTTGATTGAGCAAATGATTATTAAAAACTTTCTGAATGATGTTGGAATTGATATTCCATCTCAAACAGAAATGAATGCCGATGTTCAGCAATTCATAAAAGACAGCTACGTGAAATTTTTCAATCGCCTGCCCAACGAATTTGAGTTGTGGCACATTGAAAACGAAATTGCAGGAGACGACACCATCACACCAGAACTGATTTATTTTGCCATGATGACCTCAAACGAATACAGATATTACTAATATGATGCAACGCAGAGGATTTATTAAAAAAGCAGCACTGGCAACAGCAGGAGCCTTTGCAGCACCTTATATTCTTCCATCGGGAAGATTGTTTGCAGCTACCGGTTCGCGAATTGCCAATCACGTTGTGCTGTGTTTATTTGCAGGCGGTGTGCGCAACTTTGAATCAATGCAAAAGGCAGAAGGCAACCTGATGCCGTTTACACTAACAGGTAACGAAAGTATCAATCCGCAAATTGTTGGCGGTATGGATGCGCTGCCAACCCCAACCGGACAAAGGCTTCAGCAACAGGGCACGCTGTTTAAAGAATTTCGCTTTGCACAAGGGCCAACAGGTCACTTTAGTGGGCACTCCACAGCCCTTACCGGACAATATGTATTGGGTGATTTAAATATTAAGCAACGCCCCACCTTCCCTACCGTTTTTGAATATTACCGCAAACACAATTCACCATCCATGAGTGCGCTTAATGCCTGGTGGGTTGCGAATACTCTTGGTCCTTATCCGGCATTGAATTTCAGTCAGTATCCCGGATATGGAGCCGAATTTGGAGCTAATTTTATTCAGCCGGGTTCTATAATTTCTATTCCGGGATATAACTCATTGGGCGACCCAAAAAACTTTGAAGCAGCTCAGTTGGATAAAGTAAAAAGTCTTCGCCAGTTTATGGATAATAATTTTTCAAGCAATTATACTCCGGGTGATGCAGGTATTACCAACACCGAAGAAGAAGCAATACTTATTGAAAGCTATATCAACAATTCGTTTGATGAAGCTGTGGCTGGCCAATATGATAATCCCTGGGGAGTTGGAAACAGCATGAATAGTGATATGTATAATGTTTTTTTTGCCGAACAGATTATACAGCAGTTTAAACCCGAGCTGACAGTGGTAAACATGCAAGACATTGATGTATGCCATACAAACTTCACAGGTTATTGCAATAACATCCGTAAATCAGATTATGCGCTGGCTCATTTGTGGCAAACCATTCAATCAACTCCCGGAATGGCAAACGACACCATTCTGATTGCGGTTCCGGAGCATGGAAGAAATGAAGAACCGAACACCATTCTTGATGCTTACGGCAAATATGCACTTGACCATAATAGCGATGAAGTTTCAAGACAGATTTTCTGCCTTGTTGTTGGTCCGCCCGATAAAGTGGTACAAAATCAGGTTATATCAACGGTAACAGGTGAAAGTGTTGATATTGTTCCAACCATTGCAAAAGTGCTTGGCTTCCAAAATGATATTCCGGGAGGAATGCTTTCCGGAACGTCACTTGACCAGGCATTTGTGTAAACCATGAATAAATAAATTATAATGAAATTTATAAAAAATAATTTACCGGCCGTCTTCTCGCTATTTATGATTGCCATTGCTTTAGTTGGTTGTTACAAAGACACGCCAGAGCCAAATAACCCATACGATGATATTGATTACCCAACCACTCCGGCACCTGTGGATACGGTTGATCCGGCTTCATTTGTAGCGCTTCACCGCAACATTTTTTCAACCCGATGCGCTGTTCCCGGCTGTCATGACGGACATTTTGAGCCTGACTTCCGCACATTGCAAAGCGCATATTCAACATTAGTTTATCACCCGATTATTAAAAACAATGCCGATAGTACGTTTCAATTTCGTGTAGTTCCCTTTAACAAAGATCAATCGGTTTTGTATGAAAGGCTTACCAACTGTTGTTTTGTAAATCAGGATGACCGCATGCCGCAGGATAACATCGGTGTTCCTCTGGAAAGTAATCACATCAGCAATATTGCCGCATGGATTGATAACGGAGCAAGAGATATTTTTGGAGCACTGCCCACCTACCCTAACCAGGAACCGCTGATTGGTTTTTACATTGCATTCAACACAACCTACGATTCTATTTATTCAAACAATAGAATAGATGGAGTGTATTACAACCCGTTTATTATTGGTAACAATACTTCATTTTATTTAGCAATAGAGGTTTCGGACGACAGCACTGCTGGGCCCAATATGCAATACAACAGATTTAAAATGAGCTATGAGCCCGATAATTTTTCTCCTTCTGCACCAGGTTATCATGAATACCCCTGTACGTATTTGCTTAACGATAACAAAGACTTTTACATGACTTTAATTAATTCGGGAGACTTCGATACAGACACTACTGTTTATTTCCGATTCTTTACCAATGATGGCGATCACCAGCAAAACACTCAATTTCCGAGGGATGAAAATATTATTCAATACAAAACATTTTATTCGTTTTACGTGACGCCTTAAATCATTCTGTCTTTATGATAAAAAATTCCGCCCTTTTATTTTTTCTTTCTCTTGCAATTGTGTCCTGCAAAAAGGCAGATGAAATAGGACCAATTCCTGAGATTGAGTTCATAAGCGTAACACCACAAAATGTGCAGGAATACACCGACTCTTTAGTGTTTACAATTAAATACCGTGATGGCGATGGAGACTTGGGTGAGAACGACCCCGATGCAGAAAATTTCTTCCTCGCAGACAGCCGTAACAATGTGATTTATAAATTCCGTATTCCGCAACTAGCGCCCGATAATTCAAGCATAATCATTGAAGGAAATCTTAATGTTACGCTTGCAAATACTGCAATAGTTGACGGCTCAAGTTCGCAGACTTTTTCCTATAGCATTTATGTAAAAGACCGCGCGGGTAATCAAAGTAACACCGTTGTTACTTCTCCCGTAACGGTTACCCAGTAACGATTAGCTTTTTATTACAAGTTCGTCAATCAGTCGTTTGCAGCCTCCGAACTTATCAATCATAAAAAGCACATAGCGTATATCAACGCTAATGGTTCGCGCATAAGAAGGGTCGTAATACAAATCTGAAATCATAGATTCCCAATTGCCGTCAAAAGCAATTCCTACAAGATTGCCTTCTCCGTCAATCAGCGGGCTTCCGCTGTTTCCGCCTGTTATATCGTTTCCACTGATGAGGCAAATGTTCAATGTGTCGTTTTTCGCATATTGTCCGAAGTCTTTTGCAACCAACAAATCGTGCAATTTTTTAGGCACATCAAACTCTGGATCTCCGGGTTTTTCTTTTTCCAGGATTTGGTAATGATGTGTGTAAAAAGTTTTGAATTCTTTGTCGCGGGTTGTGTATGGTTTTACTTGGCCATAGCTCAAACGCATAGATGAATTTGCATCAGGGTAAAAAAATTTTTCGGGATGCATTTCGCGTTGTGCTTTGATATAAGTTTTCTGTAATGATTCGTTTTGCATCTCAAAAAGGTAAAGTTCCATATTGCTCATTTGATAGAGCTCAACAACACTCAGGATATATTTCATTCCTTCATCAGCATCAAGTTTTTTCAATGATGGTTTACTTAAAAAGGCCCTTGCTTTTTTATCGCTGAAAAAAATTGATTTTGTCCCGATAAGCTCAGCATATTGATCGTAAACATTTTTGCCGGGTTTATCTTTCAGCTTCAAAAATGTTTTAGAATTGAAGATGTTTAATTGTTGAGTTGCAGGTAAATCATCGTGCATTAATTTTAATGCCATCGCCAGCATTTTTTTATCGGTTGCAGCAAGATATTCTTTGAATTGTTCTCCTGTTGCAGCTTGAATTTGCTCAACCAAAGGAGCTGTATCTTCTTTTTTTGAAAGTAATTCTCTCAGGCTGTAAAACTGAAATCCATAGCCCGTAAATGCGGGGGCAAAGGCTGCAACGTTTATATAGTTCTCTAATTTTTTTATTTCGGTTGTGCTTTCATAAAGCGCATCAAATTCTGTCAGAATATTGCCGTATTCTTTTTTGCGTGTTTCATCCTGCTCTACCCATTGTGTAAATGCTTTTTCCTGCTCTTGCTTTGTATTTATGAAACCGGTTGAACCTGCCCCTTCAACAACACCTTTAAAGTATTTCCAAGAGTTTGCTAGCGATGCATAATCTGCAGCCATAGCAAGGTTGGCTTTCGGATCTGCATCCATTTCAGCTTTCATTACTGCAAGTCGAGCCTCCAGAATTTTCACATACGAAGGGTAGTTGCTGTTTATGTGTTGTTCAATCGCTGGCGAAGCAAGAAAGCGGTCTGTTTGCCCGGGATAACCAAAGGTCATGGTGAAATCACCTTCTTTCATTCCTTTCAATGAAACAGGTAAAAAATGCGCGGGTTTATAAGGGACATTTTCGGACGAATAATCGGCTGGTTCGTTATCTTTTCCGGCATAAATGCGGAATACAGAAAAATCGCAGGTGTGGCGAGGCCACATCCAGTTGTCGGTATCGCCACCAAATTTTCCCACTACTTCAGGAGGCGTTCCAACCAAACGAATATCACGGAAAACGCGATAAACCATAAGGTAATGTTCTGCGCCTTCAAACATAGAAAATACACCTGCTGTGAATTTACCATCTTCTTCGGCTTCTCCAGCTATTACAGCTTTTTCAAGCTCCTGATCTTCGGCTTCATTTACTCGTTTAGTTACATCCTGCATATGAACAAGAATAGAAACCGTTAAGCCTTGTGCAGGCAATTCATCATTCAATGTTGTTGCCCAAAAGCCATCAACCAAGTGATTTTTTTCAGGTGTGCTTAATCCAGCAATGGCATCAAAACCGCAGTGGTGATTAGTGAATAATAAACCCTTGTCTGAAACAATTTCGCCCGAGCAAAAATCGCCTACCTGAACAATGGCGTCTTTTAGACTTGAGTGATTGATGTTATAAATATCTTCAGGTTTTAGTTTGCATCCCAATTTTTGCATGTTTCCGCTGATGACATCTGCATAAATGGGAAGCCACATTCCTTCGTCAGCAAAACTGAAAACGGAACGAATGAAAAGAAGAGAAACTAAAACAGATTTAAGAATAAAGTTTTTTAAAATTTTGAGATTTTTTATTTTATAATGCTTAAAATTTTCGGGTGGCGAAGTTAGACCTTTTTCAACCTGTGGATTTGAAATTTGCCCGTTTTGGTTAAATCTTAACATAATTTAACGGAAAATGCTGAAAACAAGGCTCTGAAAGCCTTGCAGGATAAGGGTTTCAGAAGCGGCTGTTTTTAAGAGCAGCAGACGAATTTTTGCTGAAAAAGAAGGTCAGAATACCGTAGAAGAGAGAAATGCGCTAAAAACGCTTAGAAAGCACCTTTTTTGAAGATATAGACCTGACTTGATGAGGTTCCTTGCTTTGAAATAGCTTTGATGTTAGAAATATAGCCTCTCCACACAGCTCGAATCATACATAGTCCAGTAGATTTTTCTGTTTCCTGAGCCATGTATTTTTCACTTAACATGCTGACATAGAATGAGTCCAGAGGCATTGGAAGTATTTTTTCAAGGCTTAAACCCTTGTTTTTGAAGTATTTTTCGGTGGTTTTGGGCACAAAATGGTATAAATGTCTGGGAACATCATAAGCTGCCCAGTATTTTCCGTAAATCTGAGCATCATATGAGTTGCAGTTGGGGACGGCTATCAATAAAATACCATTGGGTTTTAGAAAGGTTAAAAGGGTTTCAACGGTTTTATCCAGTTCTGAAATGTGTTCCAAAACATGCCAAAGAGTTATAATGTTAAAACTATCTTTCTCAAAACTGTTTTCAGATAATTCAGAATTAATTCCTGATTTTAATAATTCTTTTGCAGTATTTCTTGCCAAATCGTTCGGTTCAATTCCTGATACCTCCCAGCCTGATACTTTACAGGTGTTTAAAAAATCACCGGTACCACAACCATAATCTAATAGTTTCCCTTTTTTACATAGTCTATTTATGAGCTGTATCTTCTTTAAAAGGCTGTAATGTTTTGCAATATGATATAGTGAGTTGATGAAACCTTTATTGCTTTTTGAGTGAGAAACATAGTCAGTGCTCTCGTAATATTTGCCCAAATGCTTTGGCTCTGGTCTGGGGTTAGTGAACTTAAATTCACATGAATTACATTGAACGATTGTGAATGTTTCACGTGAAACAGTGTAGTCTTTACAGTCTAAAAATGGGCTAAAATTTGTCTCTTTACAGACAGGGCATTGGGTTAAATTTTCCATAAAATGTGAGAATGTTTCACGTGAAACAAATGGGATTTATCTGCCAAGGTGGATCATCAGAACAGAGATGTCGGAAGGGGATACTCCACTTATACGAGATGCCTGACCTAGTGTTCTGGGTTTAATTTTGGTTAGCTTTTGACGGGCCTCAATAGATAGAGATTTAAGCACGCCGAAGTTAAAATCATCATGGAGGATTGTATCCTCAAGGCGGTTTAGCTTGTTGGCCATTTCCTGTTCTTTTTCTATATATCCTTCATACTTCATCAATATTTCAGCCTGCTCAGAAATCTCCTGATTGTTGTTAAAGGTGATATCCATATATTCCTTAAGATCAGGAATTCCTTTATAGAGATCAGGAAAATTAATTCCGGGACGAGCCATGATGCCAAATAGTTTTACTTTCTGGTCGATGGGGTTTGATCCAATGTTTTCCAGAACAGGATTTATAACATCAGGGCTTACACTTTCTTTTTTGAAGTAGTTAATTACCTGTTGAGCTTTTTCGTATTTATCGCTTACTTTATCTAAGTGCTCTTTATCAACCAGACCTAATTCATAGGCAAGAGGAGTGAGGCGCATATCAGCATTATCCTGGCGAAGAAGGATTCGATACTCAGCACGTGAGGTAAACATGCGATAAGGCTCATCGGTTCCCTTGGTTACAAGGTCATCAATTAAGACGCCTATATATGCTTCGGAGCGTTTTAAAATAAACGCTGTTTGCTCATTGATTTTTCGATGTGCGTTTATACCTGCCATCATACCTTGACAAGCTGCTTCTTCGTAGCCGGTGGTGCCGTTTATTTGTCCTGCGAAGTAGAGGTTTTCTACCAGCTTTGTCTCTAAAGTAAGGTGCAATTGCTGAGGCGGGAAGTAATCGTACTCTATTGCATAGCCCGGACGGAACATCTTCACGTTTTCGAAGCCTGTTACCTTCTTAAGTGCCTTATACTGAACATCTTCAGGCAATGAAGTGGAGAATCCATTGATATAAACCTCCACCGTATTCCATCCTTCGGGTTCTACGAAAAGCTGATGGCGTTCTTTATCTGCAAAGCGGTCTATTTTATCCTCAATTGAGGGGCAGTAGCGTGGTCCAATGCCTTGAATGCGTCCTGAGAACATGGGCGATTTATCAAAGCCGGTTCTCAACAGGTCGTGAACCTCTTCATTTGTGTATGTTAAATGACATGAAATTTGTTTCTTAGGTTCTTGTCCGTTTTGAGTAATAAAAGGGCTTGTACCCTCTGAAAATGAAAATTTACTTGGGTTTTCGTCACCGGGTTGTTCAGTCATTTTAGAATAATCCAACGAGCGACCATCCAGGCGGGGAGGGGTTCCGGTTTTCATTCTGCCACTTTCAAAACCAAGCTGAACCAATTGTTCGGTTATGCCGGTTGAGGCTTTTTCAGCAGATCTTCCACCACCAAAATTTTTCTCGCCAATATGTATTACTCCATTCAAAAAAGTGCCGTTGGTGAGCACTACTGCCTTGCAACGGAATTCAATTCCCATAGAGGTGCGCACTCCGCACAATTTTCCGTTTTCGATGATTAGCGAGCTTACCATGTCTTGCCAAAAGTCAAGGTTTTTGGTTTGTTCCAACATGTTGCGCCATTCTGCGGCAAATAGCATGCGGTCGTTCTGCGTGCGTGGGCTCCACATTGCGGGACCTTTTGATTTATTCAGCATTTTAAACTGAATGGCCGATTTATCACTTACAACTCCTGAGTATCCACCAAGTGCATCAATTTCGCGCACTATTTGTCCTTTGGCAATGCCACCCATGGCGGGGTTGCAACTCATTTGTGCAATGGTTGCCATATTCATGGTAATGAGCAATGTTTTGCTGCCCAGATTGGCAGCAGCAGCAGCAGCCTCGCATCCTGCGTGGCCGGCACCTACTACAATTACATCGTATTTTTCGAACATGGGGGCGCAAAGATAATGCAAAAGTTACCACCCCCCAACCCCCTCCTTAAACAAGGAGGGGGAGCAGAGAGAAAAAACAGCCTAAAACCGCTTCAAATAAAAATCTTCTTTGCCCGTCATTTGGGCTTTGTCAGCGGGTTTTTTGTCTTTGTAGCCGAGGAGGTGAAGCAGGCCATGTACCATTACGCGGTGGAGTTCGTGCTCACGTGAAACATTGAATTTTTCTGCGTTTTCGGTTATTCTTTCAATGCTAATAAAAATGTCTCCGACCACCCCCTGGCCCCCTCCTTGAAATAAGGAGGGGGAACGTGATGCCGAATTATCAAACGTAATTATATCCGTAAGTGTGTTATGGTTCAGGTGTTTTTTATTCAGCTCCAGCAGGTAATCATCACTGCAAAAAATGTAGTTGAGCTCTACGATTTCTGCGCCTTCTTTTTTGGCAACGGAGGTTAACCACTGACGAACTTTTGTTTTGTTCTTTAGAGTAAAACTCAGTTCGTGGTTGAAGAAATTGATGCTGCTCATTGGGGGCAAATATCGAAATTTTTACCGCAGAGGACGCAGAGGGTTGCGCAGAGCAAGTATTTCCCACCCCTCAAAAAAACCTCAAAATTCACGCATACAACTGAGTGTTGGCAAAAATAATTTTGCCTTCCATGAATATACACCGGGGTGAATTATTAAAAAAATACTTTGATAAATCAGGGCTTTCGCGCGTTGTGTTTTGCAACTCGATGGATATTTCTGATAATACTCTTACCAGTTGGTGCAATACTCCTGAACTGGGTTTCGAAAAACTACTAATGGCCTCACCAATTGTGCTTCATGATTTTTCGGAAGAAATTCCTGATTTAAAATTCCTGACTTACAACAAAAAAATGAATGCTCTTATTGTAAGTGAGCCGGTGGAAGCATACAAAGCCGCCACCTCTGAGTCTAATGAAGCTTTGATACAGGCAGTTGCTGAACTTAAAAAAGACAATAAAAAAATTATTGCCTTGCTTGAAAAACTAATAGCATCCAACCCCAATAAATAAACAACTCAGTTACAAAACCATCAAAAACCCCTCATCTTATGAATGACACACAGGAAAACAAGCTAAGCATGTATAATAAAGTAGGCAGCTTTTTAGACGACCATGTTGCCCAGCTTGCCACGATACCTGCCATTGCAACCGTTGAACTATTGTTTGACCAAACCCGCCTCACATAGTTGACAGCGAAGAGGAAGCCAGCGAAGATACCACCGGCTATGCCCTTGACAAAGCCCAGAAACAAGAAACCCTTATAGCAGCCATACTGCGTGCCGCCTCAGCCGTTGAATCGCATGCCACCATTACGGGCGATTATCCCCTTGCCAAACGTATAAACTTTACCCGCAGCGAGCTGGGTGCCATGCGCGACATGTACCTGCTTGCTCCTGCCGATTTAACGTATGAAACTGCCTTGCCACTGATGGCCTCACTTGCCGCATACGGATACAACGCTGTTGACCTTGCTAACTTTGATACAGCCCGCAATGCCTATCGCGCAGTGGTTACCAAACCCAAAGAAAAAATTGAAGACAAAATGGTTGCCGGTCGCGCTGTTGACCTGCTGTTTGAAAAAGGCGACCGCGAACTAAGCACCTTAGATGTGCTGATGAAAAACTTTAACACCGGCACCACCGTGCTGCTGTATTTTGAATATCAGCTGGCCCGCAAAATTGATGATGCCGCAGGACCCGGAGGAGGAGGAGGTGGTGGTGGCACCGGCACCGTATTAACCGGAGCTGTAAACGCCATGAGCTTTGCAGGCGTGCCAGTTACCTACAACGCGGCAACCCCTGTATTACTCGAAAATCCGGGACCAACAACCCTCTTTTATCAGTTGTATTTTAACGGACTGAGCAACGGCATGCAAAAACTGATTAACCCCGCAGGAAGCGACACCTTTCTGATGGGCGATTGGGCAGCCAATGGCAACGAAATACGCGTGTTCAACAATACCCCTGTAGCGGGCACCTACAAAATTACAATAGGCTAATACCCCTAAAACCCCTCGCCACAGGCGAGGGGTTTTTCTTTGCCATGTATACGATTAGTCAACCTATCTATACCATTTGGAATAAAATGCTGCCATTTTGGAATAATCTGCTGACGTTTTGGAAACACGTGCTGACGTTTTGTAATCACGTGCTGAGGATTTGTAATCATGTGCTGACGATTTGGAAATACCTGCTGAAAATAATAACACCCAAATACCACATCACCCAACCATGACCACCACTAAACACCCCCAACTGCCCGATATGCTTACCATTATAAAAGGATGGGCAAAAGTTAAAGGTACCTCACTACGCAAACTGGCACTTAAAACCGGTAAAAGCCAAACCTATTATAATAAGATACTGAAAAATGGTGACCCGAAAGCCTCGCTGCTGCTCACCCTAACCGATATACTGCACGTAAACCTGTTTGAGTATTACCTTGACCTGCTGCCCGAACACAAGCGCATTACCCAACGCGAAAAAATGATGAAAGAAAAAATAACCGAACTTGAAAATGAACTGAAAAGGGTAGGAGAGGAGCGGGACAGGTATTGGGAGGTGGTGAGTAAAAAATAGGTTTACGTTTTGCCAGAAAAATCAATTTCGTTTACCTAAAAACAATAGAACTATTATTGCCAATAGTAAAAGGTTAGATATTACTGATAAAGTTGACCGATAAAGCTCTACTCCAATCGCCTCATATCCTTGAGTTTTAACAATACTGGTAGTATCAATATAATCCCAATATATCGAACTACAAAAGATAAAGAGAAATATATATTTAACTATAGTATATCCTTCACGAATTACAACTGCCAATGCACTTAACATTAATACAAGTGGTAAAAAATCGGTAATTGCATTAACCGAAAACCTTTTAGTAATAAAAATGTGTTCAAATAAGAAATCCAAAAAGAATAATCCTAATAATATAAAAGTCAGGTTAGATGCCCACTTAATATTATCCTTAACTATGTTCATTTGCTTCTACTAATTATTTGAGATTAAGCATTCCAAAAGTAAAATAAATCATAACTAAAAAACCCCTGCACTCCTGCAAGGGTTTTAAAAACTTTGCGCCTTAGCGTCTTTGCGGTAAAAAACCGTAGTGTTCTTGTGCCCTTAGTGGTGAAATAAAAACCCTATTCCACCACCAGATTAGCCTGTATACGCTCCCAAAAATTGGGCGCATAAACAAACACATCATCACCGTTATAAGGGATGTTATCGGCCCCGGCATAAATCTGAATCAGGTTTTGGGTATCAAAACCAACGGTTGAAGTCATGTTAACCGTTTCGCCTTCGGTTGGAGTGTTAACCGTTGCCATGTTATACTTATTGCTTCGGATTATTGATTCGTGTGTAGAGCCTCCAAAGGGCCAGTTAGCCGAGTTAGGCACAACATTGTGCTCGGTATTAAAAAGAAAAGTTGAATCGCAATTACCAAAAACATAAGACTGAGGCCAGTAGTTTTCGTCATTAAAAACATTGCTGATAAGTGGGTAATAATCTACTTTAAGTATGTTGTTTACCTTAACCGAATCACTTCGGTAATCAAAATTGCCATTGCCATAACTGCGATTAAACATAGCAATGGTTACGGTATCATATTGCGCAGGCAGGGCAACCTCCTGATAAAAATAATAGGCATCAAAATAAAAATAAATAAAGTTTATCTGCTCAGCCGTAAACAAGCCATCATTATCCTGAAGGCCCTGTATATTCGGTGAATAACTAACCACCGCGTTGTTTGAAAAATCGGCAATACGCCTTGGGTCATCATTCGACATACTGCCATCAATAAACTGCAGCATATTCGTGTTTTGGTCTATCGGACTAACAGCATCCTGAAAGCCCAGCATCCTGAATTTTCCCGAAAAATGGGAGGGCGTTACACTAGTTATGTAATCACCAAAACCGGTGTATAAACTATCGGGCACCGCATCGGTTTTAAATACATCAGACGAGGTGGTGTAGCGCATGGAAAAGTTCATGTTTCCGCCTTCGTCCTTTTTGCAACCCGGCAGCAGGGCTAACAGAATAAAAAATGTAATTATTTTTTTCATGGTGTTTTCACTATTTAAAACACAGCAAAGCTACAAGCGCTATGCCATAGCTAGAATGACATAAATCATAAAAAAATCTGTGTAATCTGTGGTGAAAAAACCTTCGCGTCTTTGCGCCTTAGCGGTAAAATACCTTAGTGCCCTTGTGCCCTTAGTGGTGAAAAGAAAAAAACTAATCCAGCTTCAGCACCGCCATAAACGCACTCTGCGGTATCAGCGTATTGTTTTATTGAAAAAGTTTGGTATAGTCTTTAAACACATAGAGCTTTCCTCTTTTAGCCCCAGTTATTTCTTTAATTATTTCAAGTCTTTCTAATTCAGCTATCAATTTATAAACAGAAGGTAACGAAAGCCCCGTAATTTCTTTTGCTTGTTGCGCATGTATAACAGGCCGTTGAAACAGATAATTTATAAGCAGTTGAGCATTGTGAGAACGACTTCCCATTGTTTGAAGTTTTGCATCAACCTCTTTTTCAAGCTTTAAAATTTTGTCAAATGTGGCAATACTGCTTTTAGCCGTTTCAATAATACCTACCAGAAAAAATTTAAACCACTGAAGAACATCATTTTTTTCTCTTACACGGGTTAAATTATCGTAATACAAGGTGCGATTTTTTTCAAAAAAATCAGATAAATAAAGGATTGGCTTTTTCAGAATTCCTTTCTCAACAAGATAAAGCGTAATCATTAAACGACCCACGCGCCCATTACCATCTAAAAACGGATGTATGGTTTCAAACTGATAATGAATCAAAGCAATTTTTAATAATTCAGGAAAAAAAAACTCGGTATTATGAGCAAAATTTTCCAAATCGCCCATATAATCATTTATACTTGAATGAACCGGAGGTATAAACGTTGCATCATTTATACTAGCGCCCCCAATCCAGTTTTGACTGCTTCTATACTCACCTGGAAGTTTATGTTTTCCCCTTACCCCGTTCAATAAAATTTGATGAGTTTCTTTAATCAATCTTGATGAAAGTGGCAGCTTCTCTAACCTTGCTATTGCTGAATTTAATGCTGAAATATAGTTTTGAACCTCTTCCCAATCATCGCGTTTTTCCTCGTTCACATCTTCTATGTCCAAAAGAGCTTCTTCAATATTGGTTTTTGTTCCCTCTATTTTACTTGATTGGGTTGCCTCTTTTAATACATGCATACTGATAAACAAGTCAATGTTTGGGATATATTCAGAATACATATCTAGCCTGCCAATTTGCCTGTCGGCCTGACTCAGAAGATTTAGCAACTCCATATCTTCAATCTTCCAAACCCTGTTGATTTTTTCAGGCTGAAAGCTCTTATAGGAGCCTTGATTAATAAATTGACCAGATTTGAAATTTTTCATTGTGCACAGAGAATTAACTTTAACAAAGGTACACCTTATTTAAGAAAATAAATAAAATCTTAATTAGCAATTATCGCTAATTAAGATTTTGCGCAAAATAATTAATAGACTGAACACTAATCCAGCTTCAACACCGCCATAAACGCACTCTGCGGCACTTCAACCGAGCCCACCTGCTTCATACGTTTTTTACCTTCTTTCTGTTTTTCCAACAGTTTGCGTTTACGCGAAATATCACCACCATAACACTTGGCAGTAACGTCTTTACGCAAAGCCGAAATGGTTTCGCGGGCAACAATTTTTGCACCTATGCCGGCCTGTATCGCAATCTGGAATTGCTGTTTAGGGATAAGCTCTTTCAATTTCTCGCAAATCCTGCGGCCAAACTCATGCGCCTTGCTGCGGTGGATAAGGGCAGACAAAGCATCCACCTGCTCGCCATTCAAAAGAATATCCAACTTCACCAAATCCGATTCGCGGTAGTCCAGCGGGTTATAATCAAACGAGGCATAGCCACGCGAAATGCTTTTCAGTTTATCGTAAAAATCAAAAACTATTTCCGCCAGCGGAAGTTCAAAAATCAACTCAACACGGTCGGTAGTCAAATAAGTCTGGTTCTTCATAATACCGCGCTTTTCCATGCACAGCCCCATGATAGCGCCAATGTATTCGCTCTTGGTAATAATGGTAGCAAGAATATAAGGCTCCTCCACATGGTCCAGTTTGCTAGGGTCAGGAAACTCGGAAGGATTACGCAAAATCGTCTTCACCAGTTTGGTGTTAAACGAGTGATACGATACGTTGGGAACGGTAGTAATCACCGTCATATTAAACTCGCGTTCCAACCGCTCCTGAATAATTTCCATGTGCAGCATACCCAAAAATCCGCAACGGAAACCAAATCCCAGCGCGGCTGAACTCTCAGGCTCCCAAGTGAGTGAAGCATCATTGAGTTGCAGTTTTTCCATGCTGTCGCGCAGCTCTTCGTAATCATCGGTATCAACCGGATAAATACCCGCAAACACCATTGGTTTCACATCTTCAAAACCCTGAATAGTTTTTAAGCAGGGGTTTTCAACATGGGTAACCGTGTCGCCCACTTTTACCTCGCTCGCCTTTTTTATCCCCGAAATAATATAGCCCACCTCGCCCGGACCCAGTGTGTTTTTGGGTTCGGGAGTTAGTTTTAAAACGCCTGTTTCATCCGCATTGTATTGGTGATCGGTAGCAGCAAATTTTACTAAATCACCTTTCTTCAGAGTGCCGTTAAACACACGGATGTAAGCAATAATTCCGCGAAAAGAATTGAACACCGAATCAAAGATAAGCGCCTGCAAAGGTGCTTTCGGGTCGCCCTTGGGACAAGGGATGCGCTCAATAACAGCATCCAGAATTTCAAAAACCCCATCACCCGTTTTACCCGATGCCGACATAATTTCTTCGCGTTTGCAGCCTAGCAATTCCACCACCTGATATTTTACTTCTTCAGGGTTGGCGCTGGGCAAATCAATTTTATTCAGCACGGGAATAATCTCCAGATCGTTGTTCAGCGCCAGATACATGTTGCTGATGGTCTGCGCCTGAATACCTTGTGAGGCATCCACCAATAACAAAGCGCCCTCACAGGCAGCCAGTGAGCGTGATACTTCGTAAGAAAAATCAACGTGTCCGGGCGTATCAATCAGGTTAAGCGTAAACGACTGCCCTTTATATTCAGGTCTTTCACCACGATACGTGTATTGCATTTGTATCGCGTGGCTCTTGATGGTGATGCCGCGCTCGCGCTCCAGATCCATGTCGTCAAGCACCTGCGCCTGCATATCGCGTTTGTTAATGGTGTTGGTAAATTCAAGCAGACGGTCGGCCAACGTGCTCTTGCCGTGGTCAATATGGGCTATGATGCAAAAATTGCGGATGTTTTTCATTTTCGGGGCGCAAAGATAGAAATAAGAGGCAATAGCCAATTAGCCAAATAGTGCCTTAGCGGTAAAGAATCTAAAATTTCAAATACCCCATCAGCCCATGCAACCCGCCCTCGCGACCAAACCCGCTTTCTTTATATCCCCCAAAAGGTGATGTGGGGTCAAACTTATTATAAGTATTTGCCCAAATAACCCCTGCACGAAGTTTACTGGTCATGTTAAAAATCTTAGAACCTTTATCTGTCCACACACCCGCAGATAAACCATAAGGAATGTTGTTTGCTTTTTCAATCACTTCTTCCACCGTGCGGAAAGTCTGCACAGTTAAAACTGGACCAAAAATTTCTTCCTGCACCAGACGGTGACTTTGCGATGCATTCAGAAATAAAGTTGGTCTGCAAAAATATCCTTTGCTAGGAATACTGCACTTGCTCTGGTAAAAATCCGCTCCTTCTTTTTTACCAATCTCAATGTATTTATTGATGGTGGCCAATTGAGCTTTTGAATTGATAGCACCGATGTCGGTGTTCTTATCCAGCGGGTCGCCAACAATCAATGTCTCCAGTCTGTCTTTCAGTTTGCGGATAACCACATCAGCAACGCCTTCCTGCACAAACAGGCGTGAACCAGCACAGCACACATGTCCCTGATTAAAAAATATTCCGTTGATGATTCCCTCGACAGCCTGGTCAATTGGAGCATCTTCAAAAATAATATTGGCAGCTTTCCCTCCTAATTCCAGTGTTGCCTTTTTCCTGGTTCCGGCAATTGCTTTCTGAATTAATTTGCCAACATCGGTGCTTCCGGTGAATGCAATTTTATCTATATCGGGATGATTCACAATTGCTGCTCCGGTGCGTCCTGCGCCTGTAACAATGTTCACTACACCATCGGGCAAACCGCTGTCGGCAATTAGTTCAGCAAGTTTTAAAGCAGTAAGCGAAGTAGTTTCGGCCGGTTTTAAAACCACCGTGTTCCCAGTTGCAAGCGCAGGAGCAATTTTCCATGCCGCCATTAGCAACGGAAAATTCCAGGGAATAATTTGTCCTGCAACACCCAGCGATTGCGGCTTGCGATTCGGAAAAGCATACTCTAATTTATCAGCCCACCCGGCATAATAAAAGAAATGATTTGCTGCAAGCGGAATATCAATATCGCGCGATTCGCGAATGGGTTTTCCTCCGTCAAGCGTTTCTATAACACTGAACTCACGGGCACGCTCCTGAAGCAGACGGGCAATCCGGTAAATGTATTTTCCGCGCTCTTTTGCAGGCATCTTGCTCCACACATTATTGTAGGCTTTACGAGCAGCTTTCACTGCTTTGTCCACATCTTTTTCATCTGCCTCAGCAATAGAAGAAAGCTTTTCTTCAGTAGCCGGATTGATGGTATCAAAATATTTTCCGGAACTTGGTTTTACAAATTTACCGTCAATAAAAAGTTCGTATTGCGGTTTAAGATTTATATGCGAAGTGCTTTCGGGTGAAGGCGCGTATGCCCATTTAGAATCGCCCAATCCGAGCGAATTTTGTTTTTTCTTTTCTGCTGTTTTTGCCATCGTTTAATCTTTTGAAAAATAATCTCCGCTCTGGTAAACCCCGTCCTGTTCTTTTTGCAATTGCATTAAAATATCGTTTGCTAAACTACTCGCTCCAAAGCGATACCATTCGTTGCTAAGCCATTTGTCACCTAATGTTTCACGTAGCATTACCAGATATTGCAACGCAATTTTTGCAGTTGAAATGCCGCCTGCAGGTTTCATTCCCACCATCTTTCCGGTTTTGTAATAGTAGTCGCGGATTGTTTCCAGCATCACCAATGTTACGGGTTGTGTGGCAGCAGGAGAAATTTTTCCTGTGGATGTTTTTATAAAATCTGCACCTGCATAAATCGCTATTTCGCTTGCTCTGCGCACGTTATCAAGTGTAGAAAGTTCGCCTGTTTCTAAAATCACTTTCAGTCGAGCTGCACCGCAGGCTTGTTTCACAGCAGCAATTTCATCAAATACATAACTATAGTTTCCTTCCAGAAATTCACCGCGCGAAATCACCATGTCCACCTCGTCAGCACCATTGTCCACTGCAAAATGCGTGTCACTTATTTTTACTTTGCGTGTTGATTGTCCGCTTGGGAATGCGGTTGCAACCGAAGCAACTTTTATTGCTGTTCCTTCCAGTTGTTTTTTTGCAAGCTTTACAAAAGTTGGGTAAACACAAACTGCTGCAACTGTCGGAACACCCTTCATAACATCGTGCAGGTGTGCTGCTTTGTAACACAGTTGTTTTACTTTTCCTTCGGTGTCTTTTCCTTCCAGAGTTGTAAGGTCAATCATGTTCAGGGCAAGTTTCAATCCCTGCACTTTGCTTTCTTTTTTTATGCTGCGCGTTTGAAATCGCGCAACGCGTTCCTCCACTCCAACCTGATCAATCGTTGTAGTTTTGCTGAAATCAGGAAGCGTTAAAATTGTTGTTGATTGTTTTCGCATTTGCAGCCAAAGATATAAAGAGCGAAAGAATTGACGCATATCACCTGCAAAACCTAAATTTGCGCCCCATGATTCAAATTTCTTCTTTTGCCTTTAATCCTTTTCAGGAAAATACATATGTTTTGCATGACGAAACAAAAGAGTGTATCATCATTGACCCGGGATGTTACAGCCCGCTGGAACAGGCAGAACTTTCAACGTTTATAGAAAATGAAGGACTAAAACCTGTTCGGTTAATTCTCACGCATTGTCACATCGACCATATTCTTGGTTGCAAATACATTTCAGAACTATACAATCTTATTTCTGAAACCAATAAAATTGAAATACCCGTTTTTGAAAACGCAGAAAGGGCTGCCGCCATTTTTGGAATTCGCCTTGAAAAGCCGCCTGTCCCCGGAAAATTTATTGATGAAAAAGACGTGATAAAATTTGGGAACAGTTCGCTTGAAATTCTTTTTACGCCCGGCCATTCGCCCGGCAGTTTGTGTTTTTATAACAACGAGCAGAAATTTGTAATCGGAGGAGATGTTTTATTTCATGGAAGCATTGGAAGAACAGACCTTCCCGGAGGTAATTTTGACACACTTATTAGCAGCATTAAAGAGAAATTATTTTCACTTGGTGATGACGTTACCGTTTATCCCGGCCACGGTCAAGAAACAACCATTGGCTTTGAAAAAGCAAATAATCCGTTTTTGTAGTGTTAAAAACTTGCTTGTTTGTTCATAATATGTTTATATTTGCCTTATTAAAAAATTAAACAGCCTGAAAACCACCATGATAAAAAGATACATTCTTCTGCTTATCATTCTTTTGCCAATGTTTTCCCAAGCGCAGCGTTGGAAACGGATGCGTTACGAAATTGTAGCTGCTGCAGGAACTACTAACTTTCTGGGAGAATTAGGTGGAGCCAACCAGATTGGAACCAATTACTACAAAGATTTGGAGATGGCGGCAACACGTTATGTGCTGAATCTGGGAATGCGTTATAAGCTTTCCCAATCTACGGCTGTTAAAGTTGGCTTTTCTTACGGAAGACTGAGAGGGGATGATAAGTGGACACAAGAACCATACAGGAACAATCGCAACCTGAATTTCAAATCTCCCATTGTTGAATTATCAGCTCAATACGAATTTTCGTGGATGAAAGAAACCATCGGAAGCCGCTACAAAGTAAGACGTGTACGCGGTCGCGGTAAAAAAGGAAGCGATCTTTATGTATATGGATTTTTTGGTATTGCAGGATATTATTTTAACCCAAAAGCCCAATACAATGGCACATGGACAGCACTTGCCCCTTTGAATACTGAAGGGCAAACTCTGGTTTCAACACGTAAAGATTATTCACGCTTTCAGTTTGCTATACCTCTAGGTATTGGCTTAAAATACAGTCTGAATAAAACTTCAAGTATTGGAATTGAATATGGAATTCGTAAGGTTTTCACTGATTATATTGATGATGTAAGCACAACCTATTATGATAAGAATGAGTTGTCTCAGAATTTTGGCGATGCATCAGCTCAATTATCTGATCCAGCATTAACAGGTAATGGCGGAACAGGTGGCGCACCAGGACCATTTGGTGATTGCCAGACCTGCGCAGGTCAGCAACGAGGCGACCCACGTGATTTGGATCACTACATGTTTTTCCTGATTACCTACAACTACAAGTTGAAAACCACCAGAAAAGGGTTGCCTAAATTCTAATGCTCTGGCTTTATTTTTGCCGCATAAATCATCAATGAAAAACTATTTTTTAGCATCATTTTTCGCGCTGATACTATGTTCTCCTGTTCTTGCCCAGAAATCAGAGTTTGGAGTAATGGTGGGAACTTCGTTTTATAATGGAGAGTTGAACCGAAAGAAATTATTTTTCCTTCCCAAACTTGCTTTTGGAGGTTTTTACCGCCATAATTTCAACGACCATTTTTCGGCTAAATTATGTTTCCTGTATGGTAATGTTGAAGGCAATGATGCCCTGTCTGCAAATGCAGAACAGATACAACGAAACCTCAGTTTTAAATCTGTAGTTGCAGAATTTTCGGGTCAAATAGAAATTAATTTTCTGCCTTTTGTTGCAGGTGATACTAAAACACGTTTCACGCCCTACATTTTTGGTGGATTCGGAATTTTCAAATTTAATCCGAAAGCATATGTAGATGCCGGTACTTACGCAATTAATGGAATAAATTATACCGTAGCAAACAGTGGTTACTATGCTCTGATGCCGCTTGGCACAGAGGGGCAAGGTACAACAGGGTATCCCGACAGAAAAAAATATTCACTGACAAACTTTTCAATTCCATTCGGAATCGGCTTTAAATTTAACATCGCAAACGGAATTGGTCTTGGATTAGAGTGGGGAATGAGACCTACCTTTACAGACTATCTGGATGATGTAAGCACAACTTATGCCGAGCCTATTGTGCTTCGCTCTGAATACACCGATGTGGCAGCAGTTCTTTCGGACCGCTCCATTGCAAGCACAGAAAGCAATGTTGGCAGACAGCGTGGAAATGCTACAAACAAGGACTGGTATTCATTTGCGGTGGTGACACTTTCCTACAGTATAAAAACCAAACTGCCAAAGTGTGCTGCTTACAGCAATAAATCGAACAATTATAAGAAATCATCAGAGGGGATACAATCCTACTGATTTACTTAACCGCATTCGTTCTTCCCGCCATAAAACATAAACTATCAAACGATAGAATTGTGGTTGCTCAATTTAGTATTCTTTTTGATGTTGTTGATACCCTTTCTACATAAGCACATTTTGCTAACTTTGCCGTCCTTTAAAAAATCAGAGGATAATAAAGCAAACATTGACCTTCAAAGAGCAGATAGATAAGAATAGGCTACCTAAACACATTGCCATCATTATGGATGGCAACGGAAGATGGGCAAAAAAGCAGGGAAAGCTTCGCACATTCGGGCATCATAACGGAGTGGATTCTGTTCGCGAAACCACTGAAGCAGCGGCAGAATTAGGAGTAGAATATCTGACACTTTATGCTTTTTCAACTGAAAACTGGAACCGCCCCAAGTATGAAGTGGATGCGCTGATGACACTTTTGGTAAAAACCATCAATAAAGAAACCAAAACTCTAAACAAGAATAATATCCGTTTGCAGGCTATAGGCGATTTAAACAGTCTGCCTAAGGATTGCTACAAAGAGTTGCACGAAGCCATAAAAAACACTGAAAAAAATACACGCATGACTTTGGTGCTCGCGCTTAGCTACAGCTCTAAGTGGGAGATTACACAAGCGGTAAAAGATTTGGTAAAAAATGTTAAATCGGGCAAACTGAAGGAAGAAGACATTAACGAGGAAACGATTAAATCACATCTTTGCACCGCTAAAATGCCAGACCCCGAACTACTTATTCGCACCAGCGGTGAATACAGAATCAGTAATTTTTTGTTGTGGCAGATAGCGTATTCCGAGTTGTATTTTACAGACAAACTCTGGCCCGAATTCCGAAAAGAAGATTTTTATGAAGCCATTGTCAATTACCAGCAACGCGAACGTAGGTTTGGAAAAACAAGTGAACAGATAAAAGCGAAATGAGATTTAAAGAAAAGAGTTTACTGATTACTGCTTTCTGTTTACTGATTACCGTTTTCGCCTTCGCGCAGGTAGAGATGAATTATGCCAGTCCTAAAGAATATGAAATAGGGGGCATTGAAGTTACCGGAACAAAATATTTAGATAAAAGCGTTCTGAAATTACTTTCCGGTTTAACCGTTGGTGATCGCATTATGGTTCCGGGCGATCAGGTTTCGAAAGCCATTGAAAACCTTTGGAAACAAGGCCTTTTTTCCGATATCGGTATTAACGCTCAGAAAGTTGTTGGCGACAAAATCTTCCTTGAATTTGTTTTGCAGGAGCGTCCTCGCCTTTCTGCTTTTCGTTTCACCGGAACACGTAAATCAGAAGAAGATGATATTCGTGAAAAGATAAAACTCATCAAAGGAAAAGTTGTGACTGAAGATCTTTTGCTCACCACCAAAAACATTGTAGGCGATTACTATATTGAAAAAGGCTTCCTCAATACCGAAGTAAACATTAATGAAGCTCCGGATGCCACGCTACCTAACAATGTGGTGTTAACGATTGGTGTTAACCGTAAAAAGAAAGTAAAAATAAATCAGGTTATTGTTCATGGAAATGAAAAAATTCAGAGCGGGAAACTGAAACGCACCATGAAGGAAACCAAAGAGAAAAACATCTTTGCACCTTTCAGAAATCCGGATGTTGCAGCCCAAAAAATTATTTCTGCCATTGTAAAAAGCGACATGAATGGAGCTATTGATGCTCTTGAATCTCATTTGAACGAAAATGTAAAACTTAATATTTTTAAAACCTCAAAATTTCTTGATTCAAAATATCGGGATGACAAAACAGCTCTGATCGCAAAATACAATGAACAAGGTTTTCGCGATGCAACAATCGTTCGCGATTCGGTTTACAAAGTGAATAACAAAGAAATTAACGTTGAGCTTTGGGTAGAAGAAGGACCGCAATATTATTTCCGCAATATTACCTGGACAGGTAATACCAAATATACTTCCGAATATTTAGGTAAGGTTCTGGGCATCAAAAAAGGTGATGTTTATAATCAGGCAGCATTGGAGGCTAATCTGCTTATGAACCAAGCAAGCACGGATGTGAGTTCACTTTACTTAGATGACGGGTATTTATTTTTTGATGTGAAGCCCGTTGAAATTCTTGCAGAAAATGATTCGATTGACATTGAAATGCGCATGCGTGAAGGCAAGCAGGCAAGAATTAATAAAGTAACGGTTGTAGGAAATACCAAAACAAACGACCACGTTATTCTGCGTGAAATACGCACCAAACCCGGAATGCTATTCAGCCGCAGCGATATTATCCGTTCTCAACGCGAGTTGGCAAATCTTGGGTATTTTAATTCCGAAACATTGGGCGTAAATCCAAAACCTAATCCTGTTGATGGAACAGTAGATATTGAATATAAAGTGGAAGAAAAACCTTCAGACCAGATTGAACTTTCGGGAGGTTGGGGTGCAGGGAGAATTGTTGGAACACTGGGAGTTACGTTCAACAACTTCTCTATGCGCAATATTTTTAAAAAAGGCGCTTGGCAACCGCTTCCTGCAGGTGACGGACAAAAGCTAAGTTTGCGCGTACAGAGTAATGGCTTGTTTTTTCAGTCA
>CAMBRL010000052.1 GCA_945870105.1 Chitinophaga pinensis | reverse complement strand
AGTGCCGCTGCTTAGCAACGTTCCTCCGCAACTGCCGCTGTACCATTGATAAACTGCTGTAGGATGGGTTCCCAGCGCACCTCCATTTGATGTAAGTGTAATGTTTGTGGAACCAGCGCATTGAGTTCCGGTAGGTGACACAGACAATGAAGCAGGAACTGTGGGAGCAGTATATTGAACAAACTGGTAGCTACTTGTTGTTCCGGGATATTGGGTGCATATCTCCCGGATGTTATCAGTATTCAAACAGTTGTAAAGTTGTATAGCACCTACCCATGTACTTGCCAGCGATCCAGTGCAGGTGTACGTATTACCGGCTGGTGGGGCTGTTCCTCCTGAATGAGGTAATCCATCTGAAAAATAAATAGGCCCCGAAGGACCGAAAGCCTGTAGCTGAATTTTCACTTTAAATGTGTAATTGCCAGATGGCAGCGGGCAGGATATAAATCCACCCTGATTATAAAGAGTAAGCGGATTATTGCTATTGTCGGTAACAGTAACAATCATTCTGGTTTGAACAGTGGTGTAGTTGGTATATGCAGTTCCGTTGGAAGCCCTATAGGTGGTAGTTCCTGTATATGCTGCCACTCCCCCGAGCAAATTAGTAGGTGAGGCTGTGTTAAAAATTACATCGTTAAAGGTGCAAGCGCCTCCTGCAGGGTCGTTTCCATTAACAGAACTTACTGTTGTTGGCAAACCCCAACCGATGCAAGTAGGCCAATTAGCATTGGCGAACGTAAAAGTATTACCGTTAGGGAAGCCGATAGCTCTTGTATCAGCAAAATCCGAACTAGGTGCAGTACCTGCCGGGTTGGCAATTGCAGTTTGAGCATAAGTATGTTGCGAACTGATCAGAAAATATACTAACAGCCAGATTAATAATTTGTTACCAAATAAAAAGAAAAATCGTTTCATGTTTTTATCCATTTATAGATTTTAACTCCTTCAACTGAAGATAGCTTTACAAAATATACTCCCTCATTGAAATTTAATGTGCTTATGTTAAATAATTGACCAAGGCTAAAGATTTTTTTATAAACCTCAACTCCGGCAACTGAAAATATTTCAACTGTTAAAGGTTGATTAGAATAATCTGAAAGCAGGATATTAAGTATATCACCTCCGGGATTGGGGTAAAGTATGGCATTCAAATCATTGGTTGTATTGTCATCAATGCCTACAGTTAAATCTGGGTTATCAAAACTTAGTTTATCAATAATAACTTCTGACTCCCCTTTAGGATTTCTACAGAAAGCTTGAATTTTTATTGAAGCGCTGTCAGGCACTATTAATGGATAATTATACTGGATGTTAACTGTAAATAAAGCAAACTCCGCTACTGTATTGGCTTGCCGAAAATCTCCCGAGCCAATTGGAATACCATTTTTAAATAATGTAACAGAAACTTCCATAGTATCACTATTCTCAGGTAGAAATTTATAAAAGCCTTTAAGGCTGTTATATCTGCGATAAACGGGGAAATCAGGGTCCTCCTCATTGAAAATATTATTATTTGTAGATATATATCCAGAAATAATAGCACCGGAACTAGCTAATTTAGTTTTAATTCTAGCGGCAAAATCGTTTGGTTGCTCAAAGATGCTGCGTGAAATAATTGGCTGGATTAAGGAGTCGCCAAAATAAGTATGATTTCCCCACCAGTCAATTCTCTCATGATTATAATCAAACCAGTCCTCAAAATCGCCATTTAGAGGAACGGGAGCAGACGATCCAAAACTAATATCATCAACAATAATGTAATTTAAACTACCCAGATTTAATATGGTGTCAAAAGGATTAGTAGGTACAATACCTAAAACCAAACTATCTGGCATATCACCATTATTGTAAGGAATTTCAAAAGCCAATCGCTGAAACTGATTATCTGAACCGCCTGTAATGGGGTTAAATTTCATGGAAATAATATTTGTTCCTGAATAAAGCTTCACTAAAAAAATCATAGTATCGTTATTCTCGATAAAGTAGTTTGCATAAAAGGAAACTGAATCCGGACGGTAGTTGAAAGACATTCCACCAAGGAAATTAGGGTCTCCATCTGCATTACCCGCTGATATATCGCCCAATATAGCAATAGTGAAGTCTGATATTTTTAACGCATAGTTTCCTTCATGTCCTGCTACTTGTTCAAAGCCATCACCATAAAAACTCCAACCAGTTAAAGAAGGGATGCTATTGTCGTTCCATAATTGGAAATCCCAATTGGGGATTATGTTTTCACCATTATACAAAGTTTCTGTTGCGCCATAAATTGCACTTCCGTTTGGCAATATTCCCTTCAACCTGAAGTAATAATACGAATCAGTTTGCAGACCTGAAATATCTGCATACACAATGTGTGTTAGTGTGTCATTGATTAAATTAGGATTTGCAGTTACAGTATTCCCAAAAGCAGGAGTTAATCCATATTCAAAAACTATGTTTGTAGAAAGCTCTAATTGGCTGACAATTCCATTTAATCGGGCTTCAGTTGTTGTTATATTGCTTGCCTGTTCTGTTTGAAAATAAAGAAATATAGAACCGGTGTAAAAGGGTATAGTATCTCCATAAACCGTACCTGCAATATTTCTGGCTTTTATAGTATAATAATAAATGGTGTCATTTTGTAAATTTGGAATGTTAACCGAGTATACAGATGGAACGTTATTTACTGCAAAGGCATCAAATGTTTCTGAATAATTTGTCAGATTGCTGTCAAGATCGAACAAGAAGGTATATACAAACTCATTTCCATTTCCATCAATAATAGCAGCCATATTAGCATCCACCATATTGGTTACTACTGCTCCTGAAGTGGTTACCTGCACTGGTGAAATTGTACTGAAAATAAATACACTTCCAAATCTTGATCCTATAACTCCATAGTTTTCATTAAGAAACTTAACACAATTTAAACGCAAAGAATCAGCCATGGTATTAAGGTTTTGGTTAACCCAGTTATTCCCTCCATCTGTTGTTTTCATCACTTTTGAAGAATCGCCTACAACATATCCCGTATTAGTATTAAGGAAATAAATATCATTGAATTGTGCTGCATTTTCATCCAATATTATTGACCATGAATTTCCACCATTTACAGTTTTAAGAATGGTTCGGTTGACAGTGCCTGCGGTATCTCCACCTGCAATATATCCAATTGCAGAATTTGCAAACGTTACTGAATTAAAATCTCTTATAATTGGAGTAGAAACAGGAATCCAGTTTAATCCTCCATCTGAGGTCTTTAATATAGTATTAGCTCCCACTGCCGTACCATTTTGCTCGTCAATAAAACAAACCGATTGGAGCAATCTGCCAACTACATCAAGTTGAATAGTCCAGGTATTTCCATTATCAGTACTAGTCATTATTGTCTGATAAACAGCACTTCCACCCACAGCTATAAGCGTTGAATCATTTAAATATTTTACATCATTCAATTGTCTAGTAATTCCAGAATTTACCGATGTCCAATTTTGTCCGCAATCTGTGGTTTTTAATAATATCCCCTCATTCCCAACTGCAAAACCGACACTATCATCAAAAAAGTCTATCGCATTAATCATAGGAGCGATGTAGTCGTAATTTACATCCCATGTAAGCCCACTATTGTTTGACATAAAAACCGATTGCAAAGCGTCATTTTGAAGATTTCCTCCTGCTATCGCCAATTTAGCTTGATTAAAAATATGCACGTCATATATATCCCTACCATGAGGTATGGTTGTTACAGACCAATTTTGGGCTGTAACCGAAAAACCGAATACTATAAAAAGAGTAATTAATGAGATTCTCACACTGCAAAAGTAATTGCGATACACCTCAAAAAAACAACCACTAAGTTAATTTATTAGCAATTATTTTCCAATAATTAAGTTTCCAACTACAAATCCGCATTAAAAAACGCACCCTTATTCTCCCTGCGCTGTGCCGATTGCTTGATGATGAGATAGGCCACAGCCACTATGTTTCTTAACTCACAAAGCTGAGGAGAAAGCACGGTGTTGTTATAAAGTTGCTGTGTTTCCTGATAAATAACATCCAGGCGTTTCATGGCTAAGTTCAGCCGTTGGTTGGTGCGCACAATGGCAACCATGTCGCTCATCAGGTTCTGCACTTCTTTGCGGTTGTGGGTAATCAACACCATTTCTTTAGGCTTTTGTGTTCCTGCGGCATTCCACTCAGGAACATCGGCAACATAATCTGATTCGTTTATTTGCTCGGTGGCATCTACAAAACAACGGTGACCGAAAACTAAAGCCTCCAACAATGAATTAGATGCAAGGCGGTTGGCACCATGCAAACCAGTGTTGGCACATTCGCCACAGGCGTATAAATTCTTTATACTGCTCCTGCCCCACTCGTCCACATCAATACCTCCGCACATGTAATGAGCAGCAGGTACAACGGGTATCATGTCTTCGGTAATATCAATGCCCAGCGAAAAACATTTGTTGTAGATATTCGGGAAATGGGCAACAAATTTATCGCGGTCTAAGTGGCGGCAATCAATGTACACAAACTCATCGCCTCGGGTTTTCAACTCCGTATCTATTGAACGCGCAACAATATCTCGAGAGGCAAGTTCCTCGCGTGAATCATATTTGTGCATAAAGGGTTGGCCGTCTTTAGTTTTCAGTTTAGCACCAAAACCGCGCACTGCTTCTGAAATCAGAAAAGAAGGACTTTCGCCCGGATTATACAATGCAGTTGGATGAAACTGTATAAACTCCATATTGGTGACAAGTGCCTTTGCGCGGTGCGCCATTGCAACTCCATCGCCTGTGGCAATGATTGGGTTGGTAGTATTGCGATACACCTGCCCTGCTCCACCGGTAGCAAGCAGCGTAACTTTTGAAATAATTTTTTCAATGGCACCTGTTGCACGGTTCAGCGAGTAAACACCATAGCATTGGTTGTAGCTGCGCCACTTGCTGGCTTTGCCTGGACGATGGTGGTTGGTAATTAAATCAATGGCAAAATGATGTTGCAGCACAGTGATGTTTTTTGCCGCATGAATTTGTGCAAGCAGGGTGCGTTCCATCTCAAAACCGGTTACATCTTTATGATGCAGAATGCGGTTAACACTGTGCCCGCCTTCTCTGCCTAAATCATAATTACCGCTGGAGTTGCGGTCGAAGTTGGCACCCCATTCAATAAATTCTTTCAGCCGCTCGGGGCCTTCTTTTACCACTAGCTCTACAATAGCTGGATTACACAAGCCATCACCGCATAACAATGTATCATCAATGTGCTTTTGGTACGAGTCAAAAACATTGTCCAACGCAACAGCAATTCCGCCCTGCGCATACTTGGTATTTGATTCGCCTTCATCGGCCTTGGTAATAATGGTAATGGTTGCGTCAGGCATTTTTTGCGCGGTCTTCAGCGCAAAGGTTAAGCCTGCAATACCCGAACCGATAACCAGAAAATCTGTCTGTATCATAAACCCGCCTGTTTAGAAATCTCGAGCATGCGTTTGATTGGTTTCAGCGCCTGCAAACGCAGTTCTTCATCAATCACTATTTCGGGTTTTTCATTTTTCATGCACAGATATAATTTTTGCATGGTATTCATTTTCATAAAATGACATTCACTGCAGGCGCAGGTATTGTCTTCCATGGCAGGTGCTGCTATTATTTTTTTATGCGGAGCGGCTTTCATCATCTCATGCATGATGCCGGCTTCAGTGGCTACAATAAACTCATCATGCGGGTCGTTCTTCACAAAATTGATCATACCAGTTGTTGAACCAATGAAGTTGGCCACCCGAAGCACAGGTTCTTCACTTTCCGGGTGAGCAATAATTTTTGCGTTGGGATGCTGACTGTGAAGTTTTAAAAGTTTGTCAATTGAAAAAGCTTCATGCACCAAGCATGCACCATCCCACAGCAACATATCCCGCCCTGTTTTTTTAGCAAGAAAGCGTCCCAAGTTTTTGTCAGGCGCAAAAATGATGGGCTTGTCGGCAGGCACCGAACGGATAATTGCTTCGGCATTAGAAGATGTGCAGATAATATCACTCAACGTCTTTATCTCAGACGAACAGTTGATGTAAGAAATAACAACATGGTCGGGATGTTCTTCCCTGAACTTGCGAAAGGGTTCGGTAGGGCACGACATTTCCAATGAGCAACCGGCATCTAAATCAGGCAGCACCACTTTTTTTGTGGGGTTTAAAATCTTAGCGGTTTCGGCCATAAAACGCACACCGCAAAACACAATCATGGCGGCATCTGTCTTCTCAGCCTGCTGCGACAAACCAAGGCTGTCGCCAATATAATCGGCTATATCCTGAATTTCGGGCACCACATAATAGTGCGCAAGAATAACTGCATTCTTTTCTTTTTTCAGTCGTTTTATTTCAGCTGCGTAATCAATAGCCGGAGCAACAGATGTTGACATATAACAAGGAATTATTGGGTAAAAGTAGGAATAACTACTTCCTTGAAAACAACTTAAGCAGCAGAAATGTTGTAATGCCCGAAAAACCTGCTGCTGCAAAGGCTAGCGCAAAGCTTCCAATCAGGTATTGGTAGCCGTGTTCCTTTACCATTTCCAGTGTAATCTCTTTACTGAAATCAATTGTTCCCGGCACTTCCATAAACATGCCACCGAACATAAAACTGCCATAAAGTATAAATGGAATAACAGGCGGAAGACTGATGTTGGCAGCAAGAATGGATATTGCTTTATTTAGCTTTAAGATGTGAGCAATAGCAAGACACAGCAACATCTGATAGCCCCAGAAAGGCGCTATGCCCATAAAAAAACCAAGCATCACCGAAAAAATTTTTATCGAATCGCGTTCGGTAGAATTAAGAAAATGTTCGCGAACAAATGTTCTGAAATTAGTTTTCATTAAACCGCGAAAGAAATTGCGGGGCTTGATGTAAAGCAAGGCAATCAGAACAAGGAAAGTATTGAGCACACTCACTCTGCTGAAATCCGGCACCGGACGAAAATGACTGATGCGCTCCTCGGCAGGCGGGTAATAAACCTTTACCGGAACGGCAATTACGCCAATGCCTCTCCATGCTGCACGCACTATTACCTCTACTTCAAACTCATATTTAGGAGTAATAAAATTGATGCCCTCCAGTAATTTAACAGGATACAATCTGTAACCGCTTTGTGTATCGGGAAGAGTAATTCCTGTATTGAACTTAAACCAGAAATTAGAAAACTTATTTCCGAAATTACTTTTGCCCGGAACGGATTCCTGATTCATGTTTCGCGCACCAATGATGATAGAACTTTTCTCTGTCTCCAGTTTTTCAACAAACACCGGAATATCATTTGCAAAGTGTTGTCCGTCCGAATCAATGGTGATTACATAATCAAAACCCTTTTTGCGTCCTGCTTCAAAACCTGTGCGCAGGGCAAAGCCTTTTCCTTTATTTTTCAGGTAAGAAACAACATGAATGTTTTCAAACTTTGCAAGAATATGATTGGTTGAATCGGTGCTGCCGTCATTCACTACAATAATACTGGCAGCGTATTCTGCCACATCGTTGATTACCTTTTCAAGTGTTTGTGCGTTGTTGTAAGTAGGAATAAGAATGCAGCAATTCAGCGCATTCATTCGTTCACGACAATAATCAGGAGTCATCTCAAAAAATCAACGCTGACGAATGAGCGCAACAGTTCCTACGTATTTATGATTATCGAAACCGGAGAAGGTTTTTATGTCAATGCGGTAAACATAAACGCCATCAGGTGCAGGGTGTTTGTCGCGATGCGATTGCCCGTCCCATTTGCCGTTTACAAAGTCACTGGTCTGATAGATAAGACTACCCCAACGGTCGTAAATAGTCATATAATAGCTGTCAACATCATACGCATTTCCAACCGGACCAAAGGTGTCATTCAACTCATCCACACTGCCTGGAGTAAAAGCATTTGGAATATAAAAAGTATAAACCGGATTTATGGTAACAAAATGAATTGCGGTATCCACGCAACCCGGATACTGCCCGTAAGCTAGCAGAATAACAGGGAATGTTCTCGCTGTATCATAGCGATAACTGGGGTTGGTATCTGTTGACGTTCCGTTCCACTCATCACCGAAGTCCCAGGAATAAGTGTTGGCATCTTCCGATTCATTATCGAAGAAAACCAACGGTTTAAAAATATCATCAGGTTGAATGGTAAATTGAAAATCTGCAATCGGTGAAGGAATATTCCCAACACTTGTTTTTGCTGAGTCTACACATCCGTTATCATCAGTAACAATAACACTATAAGTTCCTTTCAACAATCCTGATAAAATAGAATCATTACCCGAAACCGGTCTCCATGAATAATTGTAGGGCACAGTTCCTCCTGAAACTGCAACTGTTGCAGTGCCTTTTCCCTGTTCACATGTGTCGGTAACCGAAGTAGCAATAAGCACCAATGGTGTAGGTTGAAGAATTATAAAATCCTGCTCAAAAATGCAGCCGTTATCGTCTGTAATAGTTGCGGTATAATTCCCGGGACCAAGATTATTTGCATTATTTCCTGTCTGCTGCAAAGGGTCATTCCAATCAACAGCATAAGCAGGAGTTCCTCCGCTTACAACAACACTTGCAGTTCCATTAGTTTCTCCGTTACAAAGTATATCGGTATGCGAAGTATCTACTGCAATTGCAGTGGGCTCATCAATAACAATTACCTCTGTAAGAACACATCCCATACTGTCGGTCATTTCAACAGTATAGTTTCCGGCAACTAACCCTGAGATGCTGTCTTCAGTTGCATTTACTCCGTTCATAGTTCTGAGAACTGTACCTGCTGAATTTTCCCACACATAATTAAAGGGGTCAAATGTGCTGGTAACCTCTGCCAATGCAGTACCTGTATTGCCGCCATTGCACAACACATCCGTTGAGGATGAGGTAAGTGTTGTATTAGAAATACCCACTAAGACAGTATCAGAATAAACCAAGTTGCTGCATTCAAATTCAACTGAAGCAACATAATAAGTTGGTTGCGTTGGCTGAACAACAATGCTGAAACCTGTTCCAACAGGAGTTCCATCTAGTAAAGTCCATTCAACAGTTGCTCCGCTTCCTATGCTCACCACATTTGACGGGTTAAAAGGAATGGGAGTCATTGAGTAAGTGTTGGGGCCCGTTGGCGTGAACTTATAACCATCTGCCGTTGCCGACCATTGGGTTGGTGCATTTCTTCCGGGAACAACAAAAGCGGTTGCGCCCGATGCATCCTGAATGCCGTGAATTGCCTGACCTGAGTTCCATGCTGCACAGATAGGTTTACTTCCGATATGCGTTTCAATCTCGTTTGTACCTTCAAATATTTTTATCTGACTTGTAAAGAAAAGACTGGTACACGAGAACATAGCAACCGAACAGAATGATGTTACAAAAATTCTGTTAGGCGCTGTACCAAACATAGCATAGCGAACAGCTCCTCCACTTGGTGGTAAAATATCCTGCCATGGCCCCATTATTGAGTTATATAACTCAGCAACACCATTTCCGGGGACAGCACCGGGAATACTCCAAGGCGAATAACCGCCTGCGCTTCCGGTATTAAATGTAATGTAGTTATTAGATGAAATAAGACATTGAGTGTAATCAACACCAAAATAATTGAACGTAAATCCTATGGGAACAACACCTGTATACTGGTCATCTGAAAGTGTAACGCTTGTACCCAGTTCCCCTTGTGTTATTGCAGTAAGAGTAATTGGCGAGTTAGAACAAACCACCGTATCATTCCCTGCAAAGATGAGTGATTGAGCTTGTGTATTTTGATAAAGAAATGTAAGCAGGAAAAACAGATAGATGCCACTGTTTTTCAAAAAAGTCAACTTGCTTGTAAATGTCATTTGCATATCAGAAAACAAAAATAATAAAAATAATAATCACATTAACAGGCGATTGCACATATTTTTAACGTTGGCATAACATAAAAAAAGAAGGACGGGGTATCCCGTCCTTCCTTACCATTAAAAACCTTTGCTTAATTAAGCTGTAGCTTTTGCAGTTTTAGTAGCGTGTTTTTCAGCTTTAACTTTAGCTTCAAGGTCAGCTACTTGTTTGCGAAGACCATCTAATTGTTCTTCTTCAGTTTGTTTAGAAAAACCAACTTTGTTTTTCAACTCGTTGAATTTAGTTTCAAATTCTTCTTTTCTTTTTTCAGTTTTTTCCAAGAATTCATCCACTAATTTTTTACCTTCAGAAGAAGAGATTTTTCCGTTCTCAACCAGTTCAGTTACTGATTTTTGGAATTTTTCAGAGGCAGCTGCAGCTAAATCAACTCCAGCGTAAAGAAATTTTTTAAATTCGTTTTGCATTGTTTTGTGTTTTTAAGATTTGTTAATTATTTGTTTTTGTTTGACGGTTTTGGAGTAGTCAATTTCCGTGCTAATGTGTCGTGCCAAAGTTCTTTATGTTTAGCAATATAAAAACGAAAAGGCATTTAAATGCCAATAAAATCAATACTTTCAAGAGTTTTTATTCTTTAGTAAAATTATATTTTGGCTCATCCATGCCAGAAATGTGAATACTGACATGAACGAGCAGATGTCAGAGTTTTAAAGAGATGATGTCAGTTGTGGCAGAATTTACTTGTCAGCCTTTACATCCAAAGCATCGCGAATGCCATTGCCAACCAATGTGAATGCCAGAACCATCAATAAGATGGCTGTTCCGGGAATAAAAGCAAGATAAACTTTATCAAGAATAATATAACCGTAATGGTCTTTAATCATTCCACCCCAGCTTGGAATGGGAGGTTGTGCGCCAATACCCAGAAAACTCAAACCTGCTTCAATCAATATAGCTGAAGCAAAGTTGGCTGCCGAAATCACAATCACAGGTCCCATAATATTTGGCAAAATATGTTTCACCACCGTTCTGAAACCCGAAAAACCCAAGGCGCGACAAGCTTCCACAAACTCTTTTTCACGAATACCAAGAATTTGTCCGCGTACAATTCGGGCAACTTCTACCCACATGGCCAGACCCACAGCAACAAACACTTGCCAAAAGCCTTTGCCCATAACAAGCGTGATAGCAATTACAAGTAAAAGCAATGGGATTGACCATACCACCGTTACAAACCACATCACCACATTATCAACCCAACCCCGAAAAAAACCGGCAATTGCACCCAATGAAATACCGACTATTAATGAAATAATAACCGCAATAAAACCAACTGCCAATGAAATGCGCGTTCCTAAAATCATGCGGCTTAGCATATCTCTGCCGAAACGGTCGGTGCCGAAAACAAATGTGCGTTCTGTAAAATTTGATTCTATCGGTTGAGGAAAATCTTTCAGTAAATACTTTTTCAGTTCACCATCATTGGGTATTGCTCCAGTGTACGTTTCTATCAATAATGTATCACCAATTACTTGATGCTTGAAAACAGGAACAGAAAAATAATCTGTCTCTGCCCCTGAAATTATTTTAGTTAAAATACCTGTATTATCAACAGATTCCAATTTTGGTGCTTTTAAAATTGTTACTGTAAATCCCGGCTTCTGTGCAGCTATCTCCAAAATCTGCTCATTAGCATTCGGTGTTGAATCCGGCATAATCAGATAACCCAATGCAGTAATCAGAATACTAAGAATAACCACAAAAGAACTGAACATGGCAACTCCGTTCTTCCTGAAACGCTGCCAGGCAAGTTGTGAAAGTGATGTACTTTTTTCTTTAGTCATTATTTATTTCAATTCTCTTCCTTTCCATTTGTATTTGCCGTTGCTGCCGATTATTCCCATCAGCGTAACATATACTATTACCAAAACCTGTTCGGGTAAAAACCACCAAAGCAATTCTCTTCTTCCGAAAAATTTTGCAACAGGGTAAAGAAAAACAAAATCAGAAAAACATTTCAATAAAAATAACAGACCGAATAAAATCATGAACGAATTACCTGCTACAAAAAATGAAAGCACAAAACCAAGTAACACAAAAAAGTTAAAAGAATAAACGAGTAATGCTGTTGCAATCACAGAAACGTCTTTGTAGCCGGGGCGCTTAGAAAGCCAACGCTTGCGCTGCTGAAAAAAATCATTCATACTTTTTTGAGCAAACGTTTCCACAATTGCTTCTCTTGATTTCAAAAAATGAATTGTTTCAGGAAACATTTTTTTTATTTTCAACATCAGAAAAACATCATCACCCGAAGCAAGATTATCATTGTGTTTATAACCACCAACTGCATTAAATACTTCGCGCTCATAAGCCAAATTAGCACCATTGCACATCAATGGATTTTTCATTGCAACTGCAGCTGCACTAACTCCTATGTAACCAATAAATTCAAGTGTCTGCAATTTTTCAAATACCGATTTTTCATCTGAAAAAGTTACAGGAGCAAGCAACATTTTCGGATGATTCAATTCATAATAATCAGCAATAGTCGAAAGCCATTTACCCCCCATTCTGCAATCAGCATCGGTTGTTAAAATAAGTTTTCCTGTTGCAATAGCAACTGCTTCAGTAATGGCTCTTTTCTTAAAAAGCGCAGTTGCACTTACATCTTTCAACTTCAGCAAGCGAATCATTCTCTCCGGATTTTCTGTAATTGTTTTTTCAACTAATAGTACAGTATTGTCAGTTGAGTTATCATCAACAACAATAATTTCAGTCAGATTGTGCGGATATTTTTGCACCAAAACATTTTGCAAGCATTTCACAATATGCTCTTCTTCATTCCGTGCAGGAATAATAACAGTAATGGTTGTTTCAGATGATTTTCCCTTCGCAGTAAAAATTGGCAGCGACAACCATTTAAATGTAAATGCAAGCATCATCATGGCATATAAAACACCTGCTGACATCAGTAAAAACAGAAGAATAGAAAGGACTACACTCATTCTTTGTCTTGCCTGAAAAAATTGAGGTTAAAAACAAAGAATGTTCCGATAAAAGCTGGCAGCGCAAGATTGATCAGCCACAATACAAACGATGCTGAAAGTATGCCCGGCTCATTGGCAGAAAGCAAACCAATAAAATATAACGACACTGAACCGCGCACCGCAAAGTCGGTAATGGCAATAGTGGGAATCATAGTCATAACAAGGTAACTCATAGAAATCATCATCAGCGCAGGAAAAAACGGAACACTCACATCAAAAACGCGAAGCAGAAGAAAAAACTGCAAGGCAAAAATGACATATCTTCCGTAGCTCAATAACAACACTTTCAACAAATCTTTGCTTTGATGAAAACTGAAAACCTTGCCGTAAGCCCGGTATTTCCCAAGAAATTTCATTCTGGCTACCAACGATGAAATTACTGATGTGTTCAGAAAAAGATAATTAAAAGCAACCAGCAGCAGCAGACCCAACGAATATAAAATAATGTATTGTGCCTGGCCAAAATATCCGGGTGGAGTTCCGTAACTCGGCAGAAAAAAAGCAAGACTTACAATACCTGTTACAAGCGTAACCAGTAATTGAGCATAACTTCCCACAAGTGTAAGCAATGTAGCTTTAATAATATTTGCATTCTCGAGGTGAAAAACCCTTCCACCGTATTCACCTATTCTGTTGGGTGTAAAAACACTTACGGTAACACCCGAAAAAATAGCTTTGAATGATTTAAAATAAGAAATTTTCTCTAACCGCTGAATAAGCAATTTCCATTTCAATGCTTCAAGTCCCCAGTTCAAAGGCATAAGCATAGCAGCAAGTGCTAAAAATCTGCAATCAATGGGAAGATTAATAAAATCAAGGAGCCCCCGCCTTATGCCTACATTCTCTTCCTTTACAAAAATCTGTTTGTAAATAAACCAGAACGAAACGGCAATAATTGCCAGTTTTATCAGTAAAGCCAACAGCTTTAATAATTTCTTCCTATTATTGTTCGCGCTCATTCGCTGCAATATTAAGGGAAAAGAAAAGAGAATTATGTATGAAGTATTAAGAATTACAAAGATGAAGTGTTGGCTAATTATTTTATCTGCTGCAATAATGTCAAATCAACTCCTTGCTCAAACAATCAAAACACTTAATATCGCACACCGCGGGGCTTCCGGGGTTGCCCCTGAAAACACACTTGCTTCATTCAACAAAGCAATTGAATTTGGCGCTGATGTGGTGGAGTTGGATGTCCACCTGAGCAGCGATGGCGAATTGATTATTATTCACGACCACACGCTGGACCGCACTACAGACCTAAAGGGTGAAATAAAAAATCACACATTGAAAGAAATAAAAAAAGCCGATGCCGGCAGTTGGTTTAAACCTGAATTTAAAAACGAGCGTGTACCCACTTTAGATGAAGTATTGTTCACAGTAAACGGCAGAACAAAAGTTATGATTGAACTAAAAGAAGGAAATGATGTGTACCCAGGAATTGAAAAAAAAACACTGGAATGCATAAAACGTAATGGAGCCGAAATCTGGTGTGAATTACAATCGTTTAAAGATACTGCTGTAAATAATTTGTTGAAACTTACTAAAACGGTTCCGGTTTACAAATTAGTGGTAGGCAATGTTCCTGCTTTGCCTCTTTACCATGATGGAGAAGTGCATAGTGGCAGTGCTTACCAATTTAAAGAAGTAGCAGGAATAAACCCTAATTATCGTTTTGCACGGAAACGAATTTTAAAAAAATTTCAGCAACGTGGACAAAAGATGTATGTGTGGACTGTGAATGATGAAAAACTGATGAAGAAACTCCTGCGTTGGGGCGTTGACGGAATTATTACAAATTATCCTGAGAAGTTAACGGCTCTCCAAAATCAATAGATAGAATTTAAATTATCTTAGCTGCCGAAATCAAAAATCACCTATGAGAATTTTAATTTTTGCCCTTCTTGCCTTTCTTGTCAGCAGTTGCTCACAATCAAAACTGGCAGACATTATTGACCACACATCAGCAATGGAAATTCGGTTTAGTGACAGCACCGGATATGTAACCGGCATTTACAAAAGCAATTTTTCGGGTGAAATAAATATGCTTAATAAATACTTTACAGGAGATGATGTTCCTCAATTCAAATGCGGTTATGATGGTAAAATAATTCTGAAAGGAAAGGACACTACAGAAGTCGATTTTTCGGTTCAAAATAAATGTCAGCACATTTCCTTTATGGTTGACGGATCTGTTTACACTGAAGATATTTCACTGGAAGGAATTGGTTATCTCAAAAAACTACGTTTTAAAGTCAGCGAAATTCCATCTGCTCCTACTCAGGAAATAAAAACGGACACGCTCAATTCAGCCAAATAGTCATTCCTTTTAGCTGTTTCCCTGCCAATTCTTCCTGATTTCTATCATTTTTTGCGTTGGTTATATTGTTGATACTTGCAGTATAAAATTCTTATCCTGGCTTTGCCTAATCGGTTAAACAAAATCGGTGGTAAGGCTAAACAAATAAAAAATGAACTTAAATAATTTTACAACAAAATCGCAGGACTCTGTGCAGCAGGCGCAGCAGATTGCAATGACTGACGGCCATCAAAGCATTGAGAATGGCCATATTCTAAAAGGTATTCTTAATGTAGATGAAAACGTAACCCCTTTCCTGCTAAAAAAGCTGAATGTAAATATTTCGTCATTCACCAAAGCACTTGACCGTATTGTACAGAGTTACGCCAAGGTTTCGGGTGGTGAACAGTATTTATCACAAAATGCAAACAAAGCTTTAACAAAAGCATCCACTTATCTGAAAGAATTTGGTGATGAGTTTGTTTCCATAGAGCATTTATTGCTTGGAATTCTATCCGCAGGTGATACCATTTCACAATTACTGAAAGATAATGGTGTAACCGAAAAGGGTTTAAAATCTGCAATTACAGACTTGCGAAAAGGCTCTAAAGTAACCAGCCAAGGCGCAGAAGAAACCTATAATACACTTAATAAATATGCTATTAATCTAAATAAGCAAGCACAAAACGGAAAGCTTGATCCTGTGATCGGAAGAGATGATGAAATACGCAGAGTATTGCAAATTCTTTCGCGCAGAACTAAGAATAATCCAATTTTGATTGGTGAACCCGGTGTGGGAAAAACCGCAATAGCGGAAGGTTTGGCGCATCGTATCATCAATGGTGATGTTCCTGAGAATTTGAAATCAAAACAGATTTATTCGCTCGACATGGGCGCATTGATTGCGGGTGCAAAATACAAAGGTGAGTTCGAAGAGCGTTTGAAATCGGTGGTGAAAGAAGTGATAAGTGCAGAAGGTGAAATCATTCTTTTCATTGATGAAATTCACACCCTTGTTGGTGCCGGTGGCGGTGATGGCGCAATGGATGCTGCTAACATTCTGAAACCTGCGTTGGCACGAGGAGAACTACGTGCAATCGGTGCAACAACACTGAATGAATATCAGAAATATTTTGAAAAAGATAAAGCATTGGAAAGGCGTTTCCAGAAAGTGTTGGTGGACGAACCGGATGCAACAGATGCCATTTCTATTTTGCGCGGATTAAAAGAGCGTTACGAAACGCATCATAAAGTGCGGATAAAAGACGAAGCTATTATTGCTGCTGTTGAATTATCGCAGCGCTATATCAACGACCGTTTTCTCCCCGACAAGGCGATTGACCTGATGGACGAAGCGGCAGCAAAACTGCGTATTGAAATCAATTCTTCGCCTGAAGAACTGGAAAACATTGAACGCAAAATTCGTCAATTGGAAATTGAGCGCGAAGCAATCAAGCGTGAGAACGATGCAAGCAAGCTGAAAGGATTGGGAGAGGAATTGGCCAATCTTACGGAAGAACGGAATCGTTTAAAAGCCAAATGGCAAGGCGAAAAAGATATTGTTGAAGCAGTTCAAAAAGCAAAAGAGAATATCGAAAACTTCAAGCTACAAGCTGAGCAGGCTGAACGTGCTGGTGATTACGGAAAAGTTGCTGAAATCCGATATGGCAGAATAAAGGAAGAAGAAGAGAAATTGAAAACAAGCATGGAGAAATTGGTGGAAATGCAAAGCGACTCAGCCATGATAAAAGAAGAAGTGGATGCCGAAGATATTGCCGGTGTTATTTCACGCTGGACAGGAATTCCTGTTACGCGTATGTTGCAAAGCGAAAAAGAAAAACTATTGCATCTGGAGGAGGAATTACACAAACACGTAGTTGGGCAGGAAGAAGCAATCACAGCAGTTTCAGATGCCATCCGCAGAAGCCGTGCAGGAATGCAGGACGAGAAACGTCCGATAGGTTCTTTCATTTTTCTTGGAACAACAGGCGTAGGTAAAACCGAATTAGCAAAAGCATTGGCAGAAATGTTGTTCAATAACGAAAATGCGATGACACGTATTGACATGAGTGAATATCAGGAACGCCATTCTGTTTCGCGTCTGGTTGGTGCGCCTCCGGGCTATGTGGGTTATGATGAAGGCGGACAATTAACTGAAGCTGTGCGAAGAAAACCTTATTCAATAGTATTGCTGGATGAGATTGAAAAAGCACACCCTGATGTATTCAATATTCTGTTACAGGTTCTGGATGACGGAAGATTAACCGACAACAAAGGTCGTGTAGTGAATTTCAAAAACACTATTATCATAATGACTTCGAACATTGGTTCTCACATCATACAGGAACGTTTTGAAAAGATGACAGAAAAAAATGCAGAAGAAGTGCAGGAAGCAACAAAAGCAGAAGTATTTGAACTGCTGAAAACAAGCATGCGCCCTGAGTTTCTGAACAGAATTGACGATATCATCATGTTCACTCCGCTCACCAAAAAGAATGTGCGTCAGATTGTAAATCTTCAGTTGGATTTAATTCGTAAGAAACTGGCTGAGCGCAATATCAACCTAACTGCAACCGACTATGCATTGGATTCAATTGCCGACATGGGTTACGATCCGCAGTTTGGTGCACGACCGATTAAAAGAGTAATTCAGAAAAACATTCTCAATGAATTGTCAAAACAAATACTTGCCGGAAAAGTGCAACCTGACAGTGATATATTGTTAGATGCTTTTGAAGGGCAGTTTGTTTTCAGAAATCCTAAAGAGAAAGTAAAAGCTAAATAAAAAAGAAACCCCGCCTTTGGCGGGGTTTCTTTTTTATTTAGCTTTTACTCTTAAAATCTCTCCAATTTAGAAAAGAAAAAATCACCTTCAATAGCTGCATTCTCATCGCTGTCTGAACCATGAACAGCATTAGCAGCAATTGATTTTGCATAAATTTTACGGATAGTTCCTTCTTCTGCTTTAGTTGGATCTGTAGCTCCAATCAGATTTCTGAAATCTGCAACTGCATTTTCTTTTTCAAGAATTGCAGCAACGATTGATCCTGACGACATATAGTCAACAAGTTCTCCATAAAAAGGACGTGCGCTGTGAACTGCGTAAAACTCTCCTGCGCTTTCTTTTGAAAGTCTAGTGTATTTCATTGCTACAATTTTAAAACCTGATTCGTTAATCATTTTTAAAATTCCTCCGATATAATTGTTTCCAACTGCATCGGGCTTAATCATTGTAAATGTTCTGTTAGTTGCCATTTTAGTGTTTAATGTTTTTTGTTTAAAATTTCACGTGTCACCCTGAGCGTAGTCGAAGGGCTTCTCAAATCGGGCTCGAAAATAGAAATAATCCCTATGCACTGTCTCGCTTATTATCCTTAATTTCGCTTTTCTTTTAAAAACGCCTTCGTGAGCAGCAGCATAGACCCTAATAATCTGATAACTCTTTTTTCAGAACCCAAGAAAATTGTAATAACCACCCACAAAAATCCTGATGCCGATGCTATGGGTTCATCACTTGGACTTTACAATTATCTGATTTCAAAAGGTCATGCTGTTAATGTTATTACACCCAACTCCTATCCTCATTTTTTACATTGGATGCCCGGGAATGAAACCGTAACCATTTTTAATAAACAGACTGACAAAGCAAAACAACTCATCGCTGATGCACAGGTAATTTTCAGTTTAGACTACAACAACCTTAGCCGTATTGAAGACGCAGGAAAGGAAATTGAAAAAACAAAAGCAGTAAAAATCATGATTGACCATCATATTGAACCTGCAACTTATCCCGACTACACTTTTTCCGACACCGAAAAAAGTTCTACTTCAGAAATGATTTATGATTTCATCAGTTTTCTTGGTGATAAAAAATCAATCAACAAAACAATTGGCGAATGTTTATATGCTGGAATACTGACTGATACCGGCTCATTCCGTTTCCCTTCAACGCGTCCTTCAACACATAGAATAGTTGCAGATTTGATGGAATTAGGTGTAAACCACGCAAGCGTTTATAATCGTATTCACAATACTTATACCGAAGACAGATTACGCCTTCTCGGCTATTGTTTATTTGAAAAACTGAAATTCATAAAAGAATATAAAGCCGGTTACATTGCGCTCTCAAAAGAAGAATTGAAACGTTTCAATTTTCAGGCAGGCGACACTGAAGGTTTTGTGAATTATACACTTTCCGTTGCAGGAATTAGGCTTGCAGCTTTGTTTACAGAACAGGAAGGAATTATACGTGTTTCATTGCGCTCTGAAGGAGATATTGATGTGAATAAAATGGCTCGAGCACATTTCAATGGTGGCGGACATGCCAATGCAGCTGGCGGTCGTTCTGATGAATCGCTAGAAGCAACCACTAAACGCTTTGAAGAAATTCTGCCGCTTTACAAAGACATTCTTACAAAAAATTAATGCTGAGAATTACTGCTATTTCATTTTTAGTTATTCTCTCTTCCATGTCGGGTTGCAACCGCGATACGCAGCAACACCCTGAAAAGGTTGAGCATCCGGAACAATACAATGATCAACTTGTAAATGTAAATAAGGGAATGGTTGCAAAAGAATCAGAAGAAATTGAAAATTATATCAAACGCCACAATTGGCAAATGCAGAGTACCGGCACCGGTTTACGCTACTTAATTTATCAGCAGGGAAGCGGTGAAACAGCTACAATCGGAAAAATTGCAGTAATAAAATACACACTTAATTTATTAGACGGAACGGAATGTTATTCTTCTGAAAAAACAGGTCCTAAAGAATTCAGAATTGGTAAAGGTGGTGTGGAAAGTGGACTGGAAGAGGGAATAAAACTTTTGAAAGTAGGCGATAAAGCAAAATTCATCTTCCCTCCTCACCTTGCACACGGACTTACAGGTGATGATGATAAAATTCCTGCACGTGCTACTTTGGTTTATGATGTGGAACTTGTTCAATTGAAATAATATGAAACGCTTATCACTGTTTGTTACTTATTGTTTACTACTTACTCTCTTTTCCTGCAAAACACAGGAAGAACTAACTCCAAGCAGAACTAAAAAACTGAATAAAATTTATACCACTGAATCGGGATTGCAATATATTTTTACTGAGATTGGCGATGGTGCTCGAGCAAAAAGCGGTGATAAAGTTTCTGTGCATTACATCGGCAAACTATTAGACGGAAAAGAGTTTGATAACTCTTATAAGAGAGACACTCCATTTTCATTTACAATTGGCGAAGGCAAAGTAATCAAAGGATGGGACGAAGGAATTACTTTGTTGAATGCCGGTGATAAAGCAGTATTCACAATTCCGTCTCAATTAGGATACGGACCAATGGAGATACCCGGTCTAATTCCAGCCAACTCCATTTTAGTTTTTGAAGTAGAGGTTCTAAGCATAGAAGCAGGGAATTAGTTTTCTATCTTCCAAGAACAAAAACCGCAGGTCTTTTGTGAATATCAGGAAGATTTTTCTTCCATGCTGCAATCGTTTTTGTTTTTATTAATTCTGTTGAAAGTGTAACATCACAGGCAATACACAAACGTGTTTCGTTTCCGCAGATTTGTAAAATAGTTTCCAGCATTTTTGTGTTGCGGTAAGGTGTTTCAATAAAAAGTTGTGTTTGATTTTGTTGCAGTGCGCGTTTCTCTAATTCTCTCAATTGCTTTGTGAGTAAATGATTTTCACGTTCCAGATAACCATTGAAAGCAAAATTTTGTCCGTTCATTCCTGACGAAATCAATGCAAGTAAAATAGAAGATGGTCCAATCAAAGGTATTACCCTGATATTTTTCTCATGCGCCATTTTCACCATACTTGCACCAGGGTCAGCAATTCCCGGACAACCTGCATCTGAAAGCAGTCCGATATTTTTTCCTTTCAATGCAACATCAAGATAATTTCTGGTATCTAAATCTTTGCTGTGTTCATTCAGTAAATGAATAGTGATTTCATCAAATGATTTTTTGAAACCTGTTAGTTTCAGAAATCTTCTTGCCGACTTTGCATCCTCAGCAATAAAGACATCTATTGAGTTGATGATTTCAGAATTGTATGGTGGAAAGATTTTATCAAACGATGATTCTTCTCCCAACGGAGTTGGAATTAAAAATAGCGAACCAAGTATTAAATTATTCTCCTGCATTTATTTCAATTGTTGAACTATTTTCTCGCAAGCCTTATCCAACATTTTAAAAACTTCGTCAAATCCTTCATCACCACCAAAGTAAGGATCGGGAACTGGTTGATTGTTTCCGGGATTAACTACGTTCATAATCATTTCCACTTTTTGTTCGTCCAATTCATCAGAAGCCAATTTCAGAACATCACGATAATTGGAACTATCCATGACATAGATTTTATCAAATTCATCAAAATCCATTTTTGAAAACGGGCGCGCAACCAAATAAGAAATATCAACTCCGTATTTTTTTGCTACAGCTATTGCTCTCGGATCAGGATTTTCGCCTTGATGTCCTGAATATGTTCCGGCTGAATCAATTACCCAATCCAAGTTTTCACGTTTCGCCTTAAAACGCAATATGCCGTCTGCCAGAGGCGAACGGCATATATTGCCAAGGCAAACCATAAGAATTTTCTTCTTACTGGATGCTGATTTTTTTGTCAAGCTCAGTGATGTATGCTTTGAAACGTTTGTCGGTATCCATCAGATTATTCACCGTGCGGCAAGCGTGCAGAACAGTTGCGTGATCTTTGCCACCACAGTGCATTCCAATATTTGCAAGTGAAGATTTTGTCATTGTTTTTGCAAAATACATTGCAATCTGACGAGCCTGAACCACTTCGCGTTTGCGTGTTTTAGATTTAAGCAACTCAATAGGCAACTCAAAATAATCGCAAACAACTTTTTGTATGTAGTCAATAGAAACTTCGCGCGCAGTATTTTTAACAAACTTGTCAATCATCAGTTTCGCAAGATCAATGGTGATTGCTTTTTTGTTAAGTGATGATTGTGCCAGTAGTGAAATTAATGCTCCTTCCAATTCACGTACATTTGAAGTAATGCTGTAAGCAAGATATTCCACTACATCTTTTGGAAGTTCTATTCCATCAGCGTAAAGTTTTTTGTGCAAAATTCCAATTCTTGTTTCCAGCTCAGGAACCTGCAAATCTGCAGAAAGTCCCCATTTAAAACGTGAAAGCAGGCGTTGCTCCATTCCTTGCATTTCAACAGGAGCTTTATCTGAAGTCAGAATCAACTGCTTGCCTGTTTGGTGCAGGTGATTAAAAATATGGAAGAAAACGTCCTGTGTTTTTTCCTTACCGGAAAAATACTGAACATCATCTATAATAAGTACATCCATCATTTGATAGAAATGCACAAAATCATTTTGACTATTGCTTTTTATAGCATCAATAAATTGCTGCGTAAATTTTTCAGAAGAAACATACAATACTGTTTTCTCCGGGAAATTATTTTTTATCTGAATTCCGATTGCATGTGCTAAGTGTGTTTTTCCTAAACCAACACTTCCATATATAAGAAGCGGGTTAAAAGATGTTCCTCCCGGTTTGTTTGAAACCGCAAAACCGGCAGATCGTGCAAGACGATTACACTCACCTTCAATATAATTATCGAACGTGTAGTTAATGTTGAGTTGTGAGTCAACATTCATCTTGCGCAGGCCTGGAATGATAAAAGGATTTTTAATAGTGCTGCTGTTTAAATCAACAGGCATTGATACGGGTTCGTTTTTAGTTCCGTTAGAAGATGAACCCGGAATGCGCACTGTGTATGGCTTGTTGCTGGTAAGCACATTGTCCATAACGATGTTGTATTCCAATCTTCCTTCCGTACCTAATTCTTTGCGGATAGTTTTTTTCAAAAGGGAAATGTAATGCTCTTCAAGCCACTCGTAAAAGAACTGGCTTGGCACCTGAATGGTCAGCACGCTGACATCTAATTTTACCGGAGTAATTGGTGTAAACCATGTTTTAAAACTCTGCTCATTTACGTTGTCCTTAATTATTGCAAGACAATTTTCCCAAACTTGTGTAACACTTTTCTTCATTTGTTGTCTCCTACAATTTTATATGTTGTTCGCTTTCGCGTAAATTTCAATTTCGTTGTAAAGAAAAATTAATTTTTTGAATCCACAGCAACTTTTCTTGAAAAATATTTTATAAAAATTTTCACCTTACTCTTGTTTATGTGAAATATTTTTTAAGGAGGATTTTACAGATTTATTTTTTGTATTTATTTCAAAAAATAAATCCACTTTACCTAAGTTGATGCCAGCCCAACCTACCTGATTGATTAACACATCTTTGCCTTTTCTATTTAAAGCTACTGTTGGTTTTTCTAAAAAAGTATGTGTGTGCCCACCGATGATAATGTCAATGTTTTCAGTGCTTTCAGCAAGAATTCTATCACTTATTTTTTTAATTGTGTATTCATATCCAAGATGTGAGAGACAAATTACCACATCGCATTTCAATTCATTTTTCAATAACGTGCTCATCTCGTTCGCTTTAGTTATAGGGTTGAGATAAATTGTGTTTTTATAAAGTTGTTTCGGAACAAGGCCGTCTAACTCAACACCTAAACCAAACACTCCGATTTTAATTCCACCTTTTTCAAAAATTTTATGTGTAATGGTTTTATTTTTCATCACCGTGTCAGAAAAATCGTAATTGGAGCAGATGAAAGGAAACGCTGCATTCGGCAATTGTTTATGCAAGCCTTCAATGCCATTATCAAAGTCGTGATTGCCAATTGTTGCAGCATCGTATTGCATCTGCGACATCAACTTCAATTCCAACTCCCCTTTGTAAAAATTGAAATACGGAGTGCCTTGAAAAATATCCCCTGCATCAAACAGCAAAACATTCTCTTCTTCTTTTCTTATTTGGTTTATGATTTCTGCACGTCTTGCTACTCCTGCCATTCCGGGATATTTAGGGTCATTGAGTGGGAACGGATCAATACGACTGTGAACATCATTGGTATGAAGAATGGAAATTTTCACCACATCTTTATATGCCAGCGCTTCCAACGGAATAAAATTCCATGCAGCAACTCCGGCAGTGCCTAATAATGTTGTTC
>CAMBRL010000051.1 GCA_945870105.1 Chitinophaga pinensis | reverse complement strand
ATGAATAATGACTCAACTAAGTTTGATATTTATCTTGGTGTAAATTTCTTCTTCAATGATGAAAGTATGCGTATAATGACCGAAAGGTTGGCTACTTTCTTTCCGCCCTTGGATGCTGTGTATTATGGCAATAACTACGAAAAAGCCTTGTATGAAATAATGGGCAAAGAAAAAGGCGATAAGAAATTGGCCGAGATGAATTTATATGGTTCATACAAAAAGTTCCCGGAAGAATTAGGTATGAGTTTATTTCTGACGGATGTGAAATTAGAATGGAACACCAATACAAGTTCATACCGTTACAAAGGATATTTTGGAGTTGCCAGTGCCAACAAAGTTGAGCTTAATAAAATGATGTACGGAATGATTGAACTGACTAAAAAACGGAGTGGCGATAAGCTTGCAATCTATCTTGAACCCGGAGAAGATACCTGGTACTACTTTGAATATTCAAAAGGCTTATTAGGTGCAATCTCTTCTGACCCCAATTTTAACAACCCAATAAAAGATGCCAAACCTGAATCTCGTATGGCAAAAACAAAAGAAGGGGAGTTGCCTTATCAGTATAATCTGAGTTCAGAGATTAAGAAACGCAACTTTGTAAAATCATTTACCGGGGCTGGTGCAGATGAATAGTTGTTGTTTGAACGATAAATAATATATTTGCAGCCCTTTTTGCAAAAAAAGGAAATGCACCCGTAGCTCAACTGGATAGAGCACCTGACTACGGATCAGGAGGCTTGGGGTTCGAATCCCTTCGGGTGCACAGAAAAAGGATTTGATTAATTTCAAATCCTTTTTTTATTTCTATTTTAACCGCTCAAAATACAAGAAATGAATAAGAAGAATTTACTTGTTTTATCGGTTGTGCTTATTGCTTTGGCGGGTGCACTTTCATTTGCTGCTGTTGAAGGTTGGATAGGATTTCCTCCATTGGCACTTGCCGTTTTCCGTTGGTTGGCACTTTCTACACTTATCTATTATGCTTTTGTAAGAAAGTCTTTGACCACCACTATCCTTATCAGCATGGTAATAGGAGTGGAGGTTGGATTGGATTTTCCTGAGTTTTCACAAAATCTGAAAGTGCTTTCACAGATTTTTTTGCGCCTGATTAAAACCATTATTGCGCCTTTACTTTTTGCAACATTGGTTTATGGTATAGCAGGCCACAGCAACCTGAAACAGGTTGGCCGCATGGGCTGGAAAAGCATTTTGTATTTTGAAGTTGTTACCACCATCGCTCTTTTTATAGGACTTGCAGCAATCAACATCACAAAGGCAGGAGCAGGGATTCAACTCCCACCTGTTACCGATACCGATAAACTTCCTGTTGTGAAGACTACACTAACAGATATTATTCTTCACATTTTTCCGGAAAATATTGCCAAAAGTATCTACGATGGTGCTGTTTTAGAGATTGTAGTGTTCAGCATTTTATTCGGAATTGCAACGGCTATGATAGGCGAAAAGCACCGCAAACCCATTGTTAATTTTGTGGAAGCATTGAGTGAAGTGATGTTTAAATTCACCAATATAATTATGATGTTTGCACCCATTGCAGTTGGCGCTGCCATTGCTTACACAGTGGGACATATGGGCTTGGGGATTTTAGTGAATCTCATGAAGTTGCTGCTTACTCTTTATGCTGCACTTACGTTTTTTCTCCTTTTTGTTTTGCTTCCCATCGCATTGCTTTTCAAAGTTTCGATTAAAGAATTTGTCAATGCTATTATTGAACCTGTTTCTATTGCATTTGCAACTACATCCTCAGAATCGGCTTTGCCAAAAGCGATGAAAGCCATGGAAAATATTGGTGTTCCGCGCAAGATTGTAGCCTTTGTAATGCCGATGGGCTATAGCTTTAATTTGGATGGAACTACTCTTTACCTTGCTTTGGCTTCAGTATTTGTGGCCCAAGCTGCCGGTATTGATCTTTCGCTTTCAACACAACTGATTATGGTGTTTACATTGATGCTCACCAGCAAAGGTGTAGCTGGAGTTCCCCGCGCTTCGTTGGTTATTTTGTTGGGCACCTTGGCTTCGTTTGATTTGCCGATTGAACCCGTATTTATCATTCTTGCCATTGATGAGTTGATGGACATGGCACGCACTTCGGTAAACGTAATCGGCAATTGCCTTGCTACTGTTGTTATTGCCAAGTGGGAAGGTGAGTTCAAAAAGCCTGAAACTATAGAGCAATGAAATCATTGATTATCCTGCGCGGCCTTCCCGGCAGCGGAAAATCAACTCTTGCAAAGGTTTTAAGTGAAGGAGGCAAACACCCTGTGCTTTCAATTGATGATTATTTTACTAATCCCAAGACAGGAGAATATAAATTTGAGTTTTCTGAAAATCATCTGGCCTATAAACGTTGCGAGGAGCGCACAAATGCCTTTATGAAAAACGGTGTGGAGAAAATTTTTCTTGATAATACCTTCACGCTGGAATGGGAAATGGAACCGTATTTTAAAATGGCAGCTGAAGATAATTACCAGGTATTTGTTGTTACGGTTGAAAACCGCCACGGCAACGGAAATATTCACGACATAAGTAATGAGCAGCTAAAAAAAATGGCTGAGAAGTATAAGGTTGTTTTGTTCGGTAATCAGTGAACAGCCGGTAATCGGTAATCGGTCCAAAAAAAATCGGTAACCGGAAAAACCGATTACCGATTACTGAATACTGATTACCTTTTTTAATGCAACTGAATAATATGCTCATTTCCATTCACGGTGACTGTAGCCTGATTGTCGCAGCTTCCGTCACCAAAATCAATGTAGCGTACAGGTCGGTTAGCAGGAGTAACTTCCACAGTTCCGCTTACAAACTGGTGGCAGGCAACTTCTCTTCTTAACGCTGAAGTTATTTCTGCTGTGAATGAGCCACCTTCAGAGTTGGTTCCGCTTGCAGTTCCGGTAACTAAATAAACATCATCAGTTCTTTCTGGTGTGCTTTCGCCTTCAATCCATTCGCGAATGCGGCTTGAAACAAATGTAAGTGTTCCGGCACCGTTAGCTCTTATAATGCTTCCATCCACTTCTATTGAATAATAGAGATTGCCGTCATCGTTATAACCATTGTTGGTAACGGTTTTTGTTCCCAACACCTGATTGTCGTTTACGAAAAAGTTATCAAAAGTAATGGTGTGAATATGTCCCGGTTCGCGGTACGGACCTGAATAGGTAACAATAATTATCCCTCTTCTTGTTCTTCCATCGTTGCAGGTGCAGTTTACATCACCAAAGTCAATAGTTAGCACGCGCGGGTCAGAAAGTGTATCGTGTGTAATGGTAGCGCAGGTGCTCATGATTCCGTCAGATGCGCCTGTTTTGTAAGAAGCTAAACTGCCCTCTGCAGCTTCATCTGCAATTGATTTTACATCATTGAATGTTACTTCAGCTAAGGTATTGTCTTCCGCAGCATTCATATTGTCATCCAAGTTTTCTCTTTTACATCCGTTTAAGAGAAGGGCTGATGTTGCAAATATCATCAATGATGCAATCAGCCTTAATTTTATAGTGTTCATGTTATTTGTTTTTAAGATTAGTGATTAATTGTAACGCCTCTATGACTTGATATTTTTCACAAGGTTTAATGGTATTGAAAAATACATTTTATATTTTTAACAACTCGTTAACATGGCTAAGAAAATTATAAGTATAACTTTGTCACATCAAAACAGGAATTATAACCCTTAACAACAAATAAACAAAAATGAAAAAATCAATTATCTTCATCGGAATGTTTGTAGGAGCAGTTTCTTTGGCTAACGCCCAAGTTGTAACTCCAAACCCGGCACCAACAACAAAAATCACGTTCGACAAAATGGAGAACGATTACGGAAAAATCATGCAGGATCCTGAAAGCGGTCCATCAGGTGACTGTGTTTTCAAATTTACTAACTCAGGAAGCCAGCCTTTGATTTTAACTTCTGCAACAGGTTCATGCGGTTGCACAGTTCCTAAAGCTCCTTTGAACCAACCATTCGCGCCAGGTGAAAGCGGAGAAGTTAAAGTTCACTACGATGTTAAAAGAATCGGGCCCTTCACTAAAACAGTTACTATCAAATCTAACGGAAGCGCAGAAGATATTAAACTTACTATAAAAGGTACAGTTGAGCCACTGCCTGCTGACGAAGGTGTTCCTGTAAATAAAGTTACTGAAGGAGCTACTCCTGTAGGCAACTAATAATAAGCATATAAAAACAAGAAAAAATCCTTCCGCCTCAGGCGGAGGGATTTTTTTATTTTTGCACCATGCCAACAATCTCCATCAAGGGTAAAGCAATGCCCGAATCGCCAATCCGTAAATTAGTTCCTTATTCTGAAGTAGCTAAAAAGAAAGGCCGTAAAGTATATCACCTTAATATCGGGCAGCCCGATATTAAAACGCCTGAACTTGCTATTCAGAAAATAAAAAACCTTGACCTGAAAGTTCTGGAATACAGTCATTCTGCGGGTAATGAAAGTTACCGCAGAAAACTTTCGGACTATTATAAAGGAATTGGTATTGATGCAGGTTTTGATGAAATGCTTATTACTACCGGAGGTTCAGAAGCAATTTCGTTTGCGCTGATGACCTGCCTGAATCCCGGTGATGAGATAATTACCACCGAACCTTTTTATGCCAACTACCTTGGCTTTGCAACGGCAGCAGGTGCAGTGATAAAAGCAGTTACTTCAACTATTGAAAATGGTTTTGCGTTGCCTCCGGTTGAAGAATTTGAGAAAGCCATTACACCTAAAACAAAAGCTATTCTTATCTGCAACCCCAATAACCCGACAGGTTATTTATATTCAGAAAGTGAGTTGAATGCGTTGCGTGATATTGTAAAGAAGCATGACCTCTATCTCTTTTCGGATGAAGTTTATCGTGAGTTTTGTTATGACGGCAAAAAGCATTTCTCTTCTATGAACCTGACAGGAATAGAGCAGAACGTTATTCTTATTGATTCTATTTCTAAGCGTTATAGCGCTTGCGGAGCAAGGATTGGCGTAATGATTTCAAAGAACAAAGAAGTAATAACTACTGCTTTGAAATTTGCTCAGGCGCGTTTAAGTCCACCTTCATTAGGACAAATTCTGGGCGAGGCATCTTTAGAAACACCACACGAATATTTTGATGAAGTAATTGCAGAATATGTGCAGCGCAGAGATTTAGTGGTAAATGAAATCAATAAAATGCCGGGTGCATTTTGTCCGAAACCAACAGGCGCATTTTATGTGATTGCCCGTTTACCGATTGATAATTCAGATACGTTTTGCCGCTGGCTGCTGGAAGATTTTCATTACGAAAATCAAACGGTAATGCTTGCTCCCGCAACAGGATTTTACACTTCTAAATTAGGATTAGATGAAGTGCGTATTGGTTATGTGATTAACCTGACAGAACTTGCCGCAGCCATGAAATGCCTGAGCGAAGCACTTAAAGTTTATCCCGGTAAAACAGTGCAAGAAAAAGAACTGGCAGGCTAAAGCTCTGCCAGCTTTTTTGGATTTTTTCTCAGGTACCAGATTCCAAAACTCCCGATTGCAATCAATATAACCGACAGCAATTGTGCCTGCGTAATCTTGTGGCCGAAAATGTTGTAAGTGGTATTGATACGTATGGTTTCAATAATCAAGCGCTCAATTGCAATCAGGATTAAATAAATGCTGAACATCATTCCCGGTATTGTGATTTTTTTGCGGATGCCCCACAGAATACCGAAAATCAAAAACGACATCAGTATCTCATAAATAGGAGTAGGGTAGGCGTAACCGGTAACGCTTTCCAGTCCCATTGATGCAAAATCTTTTTTCAAGTCAAGGTGCAACACGTTGTTAGGATAATTGTAGGCCCACATCCAGTCGGGTGCCCAGTTTAACCAATCGGGTTTAGGATTGTCGTTAGGAAGTCCCCAGTCGCCATCACCTGCCACCTGACAACCGATGCGCCCTATGCCGTAAGCAAGGATAAGTCCGGGTGCGTTGGCATCACAGATAGCCAGTAGTTTTATTTTGTTTTTGCGTGCATAACGGATAACAAAATACGCAGCTATAATCAGCCCTCCGTAAAAGCTCAAACCGCTGAATGAGATAATAGCATCAAGCGGGTCGGCCATAAATTCATCTAAGTTTTCAAGGTTGTGAAAAACCTTTGCGCCCAATATTCCTGCAATGGCTGAAATGATGGTGATAGTGCCGATGTGCTGATGCGGATAAATGGTTTCTTCCACCTGTTCGGGAACAGCCAAACGTTGTTGTTTGTCTTCCCAGAATTTTAAAGCACCTGCCAACACAGCGCCAATAACAGCACCCAACACACTTCCTTCGAGTGAAAGAAAATAGTCTTGTGGATTTTTTACAACCTGATTAAATTGTGTGAGCATGGGCACAAATTTGTAGCCCATTACCAAACCAATGGCAATAGAGGAGATATATTCTGATGCCGGAAACGGTCTTCCTTTCCAGTATTTTCGGATTTGTGTTTCGCCCATCACGCCCAGCTTTTCTTTGCGTTTCATTTCAATGGTAAGCGTCCATGCAGCACCTAAAAAGGCCATGGCCACGCAGAAACCAAACATCTGCACAATTTTTAAAAACGGAAGGCTGATACCAAAAAGGTCGAGGAAAAGGTCGTAGAGGGTAGGGTACATTATTTATACTGCAACAGCAGCTTTTATATGTGGATGCGGATCGTAATTCTCAAGCGTAAAATCTTCAATTTTAAATCCGAAAATATCTTTTACCGCAGGGTTTATTTTCATTATTGGCAGCGGACGAAAATCGCGGCTCAGTTGCAGTCTGGTTTGGTCAAGGTGATTGGAATATAAATGTGCATCACCAAAGGTGTGAACAAAATCTCCGGGCTTTAAATCACATACCTGCGCCACCATCATGGTAAGCAAAGCATACGATGCAATGTTAAAAGGCACACCCAAAAAAATATCTGCACTGCGCTGATACAACTGGCAACTCAATCTTCCTTCAGCAACATAAAACTGAAACATGGTGTGGCAAGGTGGCAATGCCATCTTATCCACATCGGCAGGGTTCCATGCGCTAACAATCAGCCTGCGTGAATTGGGGTTCTTCTTAATCATGTTAATCAGATTGGTAATCTGGTCAATTACTCTGCCGTTAGGGGCCTGCCAACTGCGCCACTGATAACCGTAAACAGGGCCTAAATTTCCGTTTTCATCTGCCCACTCATCCCAAATAGAAACATTGTTATCTTTCAGATATTTGATATTGGTATCGCCTTGCAGAAACCATAACAACTCGTGAATGATAGAACGTATGTGCAGTTTTTTGGTAGTCAATAATGGAAAGCCTTCTTCTAAATTAAAACGCATCTGGTAGCCAAACACACTCTGTGTTCCGGTGCCGGTGCGGTCTTCTTTTTTTGTGCCGGTTTCCAGCACATGTCGCATAAGGTCGTGGTATTGCTTCATTTTATAAGGTTTATATGAGACCCTTCGACTACGCTCAGGGTGACAGCCTTTTTACTCTTTTGACTTTTTATTTGTAGTGCGGATGGCCTGCTCCAGCATATCCCACATTTCTTTTGGTATGTGACTGAACATGTTGAATCCTCCACCACCGTATAGCCATTCGCCACCATCAATGGTTACCACATCACCGTTCACGTAAGAAGAGAAATCAGAAACTAAATAAGCAGCAAGATTTGCCAGTTCAGGCAACTCACCATAGCGGCCCAATGGAATTTTTGTTTTAGGATCCATCATTTTTGATACCTCTTCAGGAAATAAACGGCTGAACGCCCCTTCCGTTGGAAATGGTCCGGGTGCGATAGCATTCAAACGAATTCCATTTCTTCCCCATTCTGCGGCTAAGGAGCGGGTCATCGCCAATACTCCCGCTTTTGCCATAGCCGAAGGAACTACATAGCCCGAGCCTGTCCACGCATACGTTGTTACAATACTCAATACTGCCGCTTTTTGTTTTTCGGCAATCCAGATTTTACCTAATGCAAGCGTGCAATTATAGGAACCACGCAAAACAATATCCACTACGGTATCAATGGCGCGATGGCTTAAACGCTCGGTAGGACTAACAAAATTTCCTGCCGCATTATTTACCAGCACATCAATTCTTCCGAATTTTGCAATGCCGGCAGCTACCATTTTTTCCACTTCCTCGTAGTTGCGTACATCGCACGAAAGTCCGAGTACATTGCCTCCTGTTTCGGCTTGCAGTTCTTTTGCTGCTTGTTCTATAACAGGTAGTTTGCGGCTGGCAATAATTACGTTCGCACCCAGCTCTAAAAAGTATTTACTCATGGCGCGACCAAGTCCTGTGCCGCCTCCGGTTACTAAAATGGTTTTTCCTTTCAGCGCATCATCGCGCAACATGCCTTGATTATACATAATGAAGTTTTTTAGGTTTAAGAAGTGACAAAGCTAAAAATTTATACTTTTGAAAATGGAGATTGGAAGATGGAGGTTGGAACTTAGATGTTTTAGATTTTTATGAAAAAGATAATCCTGTTTTTTGTGCTTGCACTGTTTGCGTTTGAAAATACTTCAGCGCAAAACAAACTGGCGTTTGATACTTACAATATGCGCAACAAAAAAACGCAGCGCGCCATGTACATTACGCTGGCAAGCTGGAGCGTTGCCAACTTTGCCACTTCGTTTGCGCTGATGGACAACCCCAGCGCACCCTACAACAAATATTTTTACCACATGAATATCTACTGGAATGTGGTAAACGCCACCATTGCGGGCTTTGGACTGGCAAGTGTTTACCGCAAAGACTTCAACAACTACGACCTGCTAACCCTTAGCAACGGACAACAAAAAATTGAACGACTGATGCTGATGAATTCTTTTCTGGATGTGCTCTACATCGGCAGTGGTATGGCTATGGATTACTATTCGCCCCGATTAAAAAAGAACCCCGACCTGCTGGATGGTTATGGTAAATCACTGATTTTTCAGGGCGCTTTTCTCTTGCTGTTTGATACCTCGTTTTACTTTATTTATAAAAGTAATTACAAACGCTTTTCAAAAATGAGTTACTCCATGTCGGCAACGCCTTATGGGGTGGGGTTTAAGATGGTGTTTTGAAATTAATCTTTAAACACCTCCATATAAATAGGCAAGTGATCACTGTACCCCCCAAAATACTTCTCGCCTCCGTAGGTGGCGTTGGGCTTGCTTTCCTGCGTTTCTTTGTTGGTATACAGCATCCATTGTTCTTTTAAAATTTTAGCAGCATTGCTCTGTACGTGCAAACCTTTGGGTGCATTCAGCAAACCATACGATACAATAAACTGGTCCAGCATTCCCCAGTCGCCCTTATAGTTATAGGTTCCCTCGTTTTTCTTTTCATGCACATAAGTAAGATTAAATAAGCCGCTTGTTTTGTCGGCTTGTAAAATAGTGTCTGCCCCTAGTGTTTTTACAATACTGTTGTTATCAGGATAATCATTGAAATCGCCCATAATAATGATGCGGGCCGTTGTCGAAGTTTTTAAAATAGAATCAACCGAATGGCGTAATACAGTAGCCGCTGCAATCCGGTTTTTCTCGCTTTCATCGGCACCGCTTCTGCGCGAAGGCCAGTGGTTAAAAAACAGGTGCAGCGTATCGCTCTTTGCGGCTAGTCCTTTCACGTAAAGTATATCGCGGGTAGGGTAGGGTGGCTCTTCGGGCAGGCGTACATACAAGGGTTTGCTGCTGAGTATGCTCAGCTTGTCTTTGCGGTACAGCATGGCTACATCAATGCCGCGTTTGTCGGGGCTGTTGTAATTTACCACCCCGTATTTTCCTTTTTTAAGCAGCGCAGTTGCGCCCAGGTCTTTTACTACTGTGCTGTTCTCTATTTCATATAATCCTATCACTGCCGGAAGATTTTTTGCGTTCAGCGCAACAATCACTTTTGAAAGTTGCTCCAGCTTTTTGGTGTAGCGTTCACCGGTCCACTTTTGTTTGCCTGCGGGCAAAAACTCTTCATCGTCTTTGTCGGGGTCGTTAATAGTGTCGTACAGATTTTCAACATTGTAAGACATAATCACAAAACTCTTGTCACCCGTTTTTTTCTCCTGTGCAAAAGCACCTGCGCAGCAAAGCAGCAGGCTGTAAAAAAGCAATTGTTTCATAGGGCGGCAAAACTAAAGTAAATGACAACGTGCAGGTCAGCCGCAGCGTTAATAATTTGTGAACTAATCCGCCCTACGGTTGTCATCTTAATTTTAAACCAAAATTTAATCTCTCAATATTTCGTTTTTTAACATTTAATAGTAGGTTTGCAAGGCATAAACAACGCAACGTTTTTTAGCTATGAAGAAACTCTTACTCTTTCTCACCTTCTCACTTTCTTACCTTCTCACCTTCTCCCAATCAGGCTGTATTGCGGGCGACTGCAAAAACGGTGAGGGCACTTTTGTTTATCCCAGCGGTGAAAAATATACCGGCTCCTTTGTTGACGGAAAACGCGTAGGCAAAGGCGTAAGCGTTTTGCAGGATTTGCAGCGATACGAGGGCAACTGGGCAGGCGACAAAAAAAACGGGCAGGGAACGTTTACCTGGCCCAATGGCGAAAAATATATTGGCGACTGGGTGGATGGCAAAAAGAACGGCAAAGGCGACATGACTTATTTTGATGGCGAAACTTACAGCGGTGAGTGGAAAGACGACCAGCGTGGCGGAAAAGGTAATGCCACCTTTCCCGATGGAAGAAAATACGAGGGCGACTGGGCTGGCGGACAAAAGAAAGGACAAGGCACCATGACCTGGGCTGACGGCAAAAAATACGTAGGCCCCTGGGATTTTAATCAGCAAAACGGACAAGGTGTTATGACCTGGGCCGATGGACAGAAATACGTTGGTAACTTCAGCAACGGAAAAGAATCGGGGCAGGGTGTTATGACTTACATGGATGGCCGCAAATATGAAGGGGAGTGGGCACGCGGAAAACTGAACGGAACGGCTACCATCATCTGGCCCGATGGACAAAAATATACAGGAGAATTTAAAGAAGGCCGGCAGAACGGACAGGGAAGCATGACCTATACCGATGGCCGCAAATACACAGGCGAATGGAAAGAGGGAAAGAAAAGCGGAAAGGGAACATTCAGCTACATCAATGGTGATAAGTACGAGGGCGACTGGAAAGACGATGCTCAGAACGGACAGGGAACGTTCTTTTACAAGTCGGGCGAAAAATATTCAGGCGAATTCAAGAACGATAAAATGGACGGACAGGGAACCTTTACCTGGACCTCAGGCGAAACCTATACCGGCAGTTACAAAGAAGATATCCGTCAGGGACAGGGAACCATGACCTTTGCCAACAAATCATTTTTTACAGGCGAATGGAACAGCGGCAAAAACGGGAAAGGCCAATACTACAATGCTGATAGTACCTTGTTTGAAGGTGAGTGGAAAGACGAATACCTTGCCATACCCGAAATGGTTGCAGCCGTTAAACCACAACGCGATTCTATTTTCAATCCTGCCTACACCGCCAAGGAATCAAGCGCAATGGAAATCGTGAAAATTGAAAATACCAAAACCAACACCATCGTACATTTCAAATACACCAATTACAACGATGTAAAATTTGAAGGTGGTTTTTGCATTGGCGACCAGTTCTTCATCCGCGATCTTTATTCCGGTGCCAAATACAAACTCATTAAAGCCGTCAACATCAAGTATTGCCCCAATAAACAGGTAATGCAATACAAAGGACTTACCCACGAGTTCAGCCTGATATTTGAACCTGTTCCCGAAGTGGCAGAAAAAATTGACCTCATAGAAGACGAGAAAAAAGGCGGCTTCAACTTTTTCGGAATTGATTTCACTACTTCCAAGCCTGAACAAAAACCGCCATCTAATAAGAGTGCGGTAAGTGCCCACAAAGAAAATGTAGAAAAGAAAAAAGCAGAGGAAGAAGCCCGCGCCAAACAGGAAGCTGCCCGCATTGAAGAAGAAAAACGTGTGGTCGAAGAAATACGCGTAGCCGAAGAAAAGAAAGCCGCTGAAGTGGCAGCAGCCGTTGCAGTAGCAGAAGAAAAACGCGTACAGGAAGAAAAACGAGTGGAAGAAGAAAAGCAGGCTGCTATTGTTGCCGCTGCCGCTGCCGTAGCAGCCGAAGAAAAACGCATCATTGAAGAAAAGCGTGTGGAAGAAGAAAAGCAAGCTGCTGCCGTTGCCGCAGCAGCTGTAGCTGCTGAAGAAAAACGTATTCTGGAAGTAAAGAAAGCTGAAGAAGCCCAAAAAATAGCAGCCGCAGAAGCTGCCGCTGCTATAGAACAGGAAAGACGTGCAAAAGAAGAAGTGCGTTTGATAGAAGAACAGAAAGCTGCTGCTGCAGCAGCAGCTGCTGCCAAAATGGAGCAGGAAAAACGTGATGCAGATGCAAAACAATTGGAGGAAGAAAAGAAAGCCGCTGCCGCTGTTGCCGCAGCTGCTAAGTTGGAAGAAGAAAAACGTATTGCCGAGCAAAATCGAATTGATGAAGAGAAAAAGGCTGCTGCCACTGCTGCTGCTGCTGCTAAGCTGGAAGAGGAAAAACGCATTGCAGAGGCAAAACGCCTGGAAGAAGAAAAGAAAAATGCTGCCGCTGCAGCAGCCGCCAAACTGGAAGAGGAAAAACGCCAGGCCGAACAGAAAAGATTGAAGGAGGAAGCGGATGCAAAGGCCGCAGCTGCCGCAGCCAAAATTGCCGAAGAGCAGCGCCTGAAAGCTGAGGCAGAAGCCAAAGCCAAAGCAGCTGCCGATGCAGAAGCGGAATTTGAACGCAAGGAAAATGAAAAACGCCTGAAATTGGAAGCCGAAGCAAAAGCCAAAGCAGAAGCCGACCGCAAAGCTGCCGAAGATGCTGCCCTCCAGAAACAAATGGAAGAAGCCTTGAAACAGGGAGAAGCAAAACGCTTAAGAGAAGAAGCAGAAGCTAAAGCCCGGGAAAATGCAAAAGCACAGGAACAGGCAAAATTGTTGGATGCCGAGCAACGTAAACAAGAGTTCCTTAATGCGCAGGAAAAAATCAAGAACTCCGGAATGAGTGATGCAGAGAGAAGGGCGCTATTCCTTTCTGACCTCTCACGTATTTACCCCGAAGGACTGACTGAAGAAACACTGAAGGAAAAGGATTGTACCATCAAACGCTACGTTATGAATCGCTCGGGGAGTGTTACCGTTTATGAAAAGAAAACCTACGGATGGGGTGGTGTGTTCTATTTCAAGAATGGTGATATTTCGGTAACGCAATCTATTTACGAAACCGAGATTTTGAAATTTCTGAAGCCATAGTGTTTCGTCATTGCGAGGGAGGAACGACCGAAGCAATCTCATAGTTGAAAGATTGCTTCGCTAGCGCTTGCATCCGATAGCTATCGGATGACGTTATTTACCGATACAAAAGCGACTAAAGATAGAACCCAATAAGTCCTCTGATGTAACCTGCCCCAGAATTTCTGAAAGGTGATACAATGCTCTTCGGATTTCAACAGCAAGCAAATCACCCGGTATTTTATTCTCCAAACCTGAGTAAACATTTTTCAAGGCAACATTGGCATTGTTCAGCGCCTCGAAGTGACGTGCATTGGTAACAATGGTTTGCCCGCTGTTCAGTAAATCGGCATTGGCAAGTTGCAGCAGTTTGCTTTTCAATCCGTCAATATTTATTTTCTGTTTTGCTGAAATAAAAATCAGGTCTTCAACGGTTGAAAATTTATCCCTTAGGTCTGCCTCATTTCCTAAATCACTCTTGTTCGCAACCACTACTACTTTTGTGTTTTCTCCTGTTTTTTCTTTCACTGCTTTGATTGCTGCATCAAGCTTTGCCGCATCTGAAAGCGTTGCATCAAACAATAGAATTACAACAGACGAAGCGTTTATCTTTTCATATGTACGTCCTATGCCAAGCGATTCTATTTTATCTGTTGTTTCACGAATTCCTGCAGTATCAATAAAACGGAAACGAATTCCGTCAAGCGTAATTTCATCTTCAATGGTATCGCGTGTTGTCCCCGGAATATCAGAAACGATGGCGCGTTCTTCATTCAGCAGAACATTCAGCAGTGTTGATTTCCCTGCGTTGGGTTCACCTGCAATGGCAACCGGAATTCCGTTTTTAATCACATTGCCCAGCGCAAAAGAGTTAGACAGATGTGAGATGTGAGCTATGAGATTAGTGACAAGCGTTTTTAATTCCTCACGATTAGCAAACTGCACATCTTCTTCACTGAAATCCAGTTCCAGTTCTATCATGGAAGCAAAATGAATCAGTTGCTCACGCAACTCTTTTATCTCGCCTGAAAAGCCTCCACGCATTTGCTGCAATGCAATGCGGTGCGATGCTTCGGAAGAAGAAGCAACTAAGTCTGCCACCGCTTCTGCCTGCGATAAATCCATGCGGCCATTCATAAATGCACGCATTGTATATTCACCGGGATTAGCAACACGCGCTCCCTGCTTTATAAATAACTGAAATAGCCGCTGCTGAATATATGCTGAGCCGTGGCAGGATATTTCTACCACATCCTCGCCCGTAAACGAATTCGGATTTTTGAAAATGCTGATGACAACTTCGTCCAGCAATTCGTCACCTTCATAAATGTTTCCGAAATGCAGCGTATGACTTTTGAAAGAAGAAAAATCCTTATCCGAAGCAGAACTAAAAACCTTGTTTGTAAACTCAAATGCCTTGCTTCCCGACAAGCGCAAAACCGCAATGGCTCCGCTTCCCGGGGGAGTGGAGAGGGCAATGATGGTATCGTCTGAGTTATAAGTCAAGGGATAAATACTTCACCGCAAAGGCGCGAAGGCGCAAAGAAAGAAAAAAAACAGCAGTTAAAGTGACTATAGACTATCGCCTATGGAGTCTTTTTAATTGCCAGTTTAATTATGCTCACATAATTATTTTCCAGCAATCCCCCATCTCTGAAATAGCCGCGCTCTTTAATGAGTTGGTGCATGGCAGGCAGGTTATAACTCGGCACGGTCATCAGCAAATGATGTTCGGCATGATAGTTAACATGATGCGGAGCAAATAATATTTTCTCGAAAAAATTGGCATACGTAGTGCGTGTGTTTCTCATGTCATCTAATTGGTCGGGAACAACACTATGCTCAGCAATAGAGCGTATGCGAATAGAAAAATTATAGGTTGTCAACAGCGACCCAACCCACAATAGATATAACCATGGAGCTCCTGCAAGCCAAAGAATTCCAAATAAAATAAGGTTGGCGGTAACAGGTCCGGCAAGGTTCTTAATGGAAGTGGAGATTATTTCACCAATGTTTCTTCCCTTTTGGTTCAGCTTTTCAATGCGTCCTCCCAACTCATATTTCAGAATACCGAAGTGCATGGCTAAAACGCCTATGTATCCTTTGATTCCGGTTGCACCCAACAAATCACGTACTACTTTTCTTATAAAGCTTGCAATTGTAGTTGGATAACCTTTGGTGAGTGAAAGGTCAGGATCTTCCGTAGTTCCGGTCTTTACGTGATGCGTTAAATGATAAGGGCGGTAGCGAATTGTATCATGCAGAATAGGATAACCGCCCAGCCAGTTTCCCCAGAAATCATTTGCACCGTTACTGGTAAACATACTGCGGTGCGAACAATCGTGCATAATTATGGCGCAGGCTAATTGCTTTCCGCCTAGAATAAACATGGAGATAATTATAGTGAATGGATTCGGAAAAAATCCTGCCAGCGCAAATGCAAAAGCAATCCATAACCAGGTATGCAGAAATTCAATCGCAGCTTTTAAATCAGACTTTTTTAAAAGCTGTTTTATTTCTTCTTTAGATAAGTAGTCGTTAACGTGCACAGTTTAAATGTCAAATCGGTAAACCAAGCCAATTAATAATCCACCGCTAAGTGAATTGGTTTTTTCAGGTACTGAATAACTGTCAATTGTTTTACCTCTTCCATCAACTCCTTTTAAATCAGTTACTCCGTATGAAAATCTAAAGCCCGGATTAAGAATAAGGTTATCAGTCAGATTAATATCTATTCCCATTCCAAGCAGGGGAGCAATGCTGAAAGAAGTTGTGTTTGCTTTTGCATCAAATGATGCCGGAATCAATGCAGTGTATATTCCTGTTGCATCGGAAGAATATTGCGAAGCGGTAATAACACTGAAATAACTGCCCAGTTCAAAATAAGCTCCGCCATTTGTACTCAGGCGAAGGTATAATGGAAGATCAAGAGAACTCAAATGAAATTTTGATTTGTAAGGCGTATTGGTGATTCCATCCGTAACTCCATTGTATTTCTGGTTATGGGTTGCATAAAGCACATCCAATCCTATACCTATGTTTTGGGTAAAGTAGATGCTCATGTTTAACCCAAAAGAACTGCCGAAAGCAATATCCATTTCCTGAGAACTGTTTTTATCATCCAGTACATTATTATTAAACAGCCAGGTGTTTTTTGCTATACCCATACCACCTATACAGAAGCTGCCTCCTGTGGTTTGCGAAAAAAGATTGAACGTTGTAAAGATTGAAAGGACGATTATGATAGCTTTTTTCATGATGTGCTTTTTTTAATTAGTTGGTCAAAATTAGATAATTTATTAATGATGAAACTCATATTTTAATCATAATACATGAAATAGAATTTTAATAATTTTGCCCCGTAAATAAAAAAAATACATGAATAATATATTCTCAAAAATCAGTTTTATAGCAATAATAGTAAGCCTTTTAGCTTCTTCATCCCTGTTGGCAGATGGTCCTGTGGTTAAAGGCACAAGTGTTCTTGGTTTTGGAATTGGAATGGCCAATCGTTATTATTTTTCGGGTTTTTCACCGGGAGTAAAAATTAATTATGAAGCAGGCTTGTGGAAAGCAGGGCCGGGAGTGGTTACATTAGGTGCAACCTTTGGATATACCTATCAGGGTTATAGAAACAGGTGGTTGGGATCAACCTATAATTATTCATGGTCTAACTTTATTGTTGCTGCCCGTAGCGCTTGGCACCACAACTGGGGCGTAGATAAATTGGATACGTATGCAGGTGCTTCTGCCGGAGTAAGGTTTAATATTGCTAATAATGGTGGCGATCCGCTTAATCCATACAGCAATTCAGTTCATCCGCATTTCGGAGGCTTTGTTGGTGCTGCTTATTATTTCAAACCTGCGGTAGGTGTTTTTGCTGAAGTTGGTTACGATATTAATTTTGTAACTATTGGGTTGAATTTTAATTTCGGAGGCAGGTAAATTCCACTCTTTACAGTTTAAAATGGTGAGTACGAGCTCTCTGAAATGCTTAAATAAAATCGAAGAGCATGTACGAGTTCTCTGAAACGTAGTTAACAATCGTTAGGAGTATGTCGTATTCTCGTTAGTCTAAAACTAATTAAGCCGAAGCCGTTGCAACCTCTCTGTTCACCTTTTTAACCAAACCTTGCAATACTGCACCCGGACCAACTTCTGTAAACGAAGTAGCACCGTCAGCCAGCATCTGTTTCATAGTTTGTGTCCATTTTACGGGAGAAGTTAATTGCAGAATAAGATTTGCTTTGATGTGTGAGGCATTTGCGATTGGTGTTGCACTCACATTTTGGTAAACCGGGCATGGAGGCGTATTGAACATAGTGGATTCGATAGCCTGCTGCAATTCTTCTTTTGCAGGTTGCATCAGAGGTGAGTGAAATGCACCGCCAACATTGAGCACCAATGCACGTTTTGCTCCTGCAGCTTTCATTTTTTCGCAGGCAATTTCAATTCCTTTTAAAGAGCCGGAAATAACCAATTGCCCGGGAGAGTTATAGTTGGCAGGAACTACTACTTCTTCGGTAATTTCTGCACAAATTCTTTCCACCACTTCATCTTCCAGTCCAAGAATAGCTGCCATTGTACTTGGTTTCGCTTCACATGCTTTTTGCATCGCTTGTGCCCGTTTTGAAACTAAGGTTAATCCGTCTTCAAAACTTAAAACACCGATGGCAGTCAGTGCTGAAAATTCACCCAGTGAATGACCAGCTACCATTTGAGGCTGAAACGTTTCACCTAATGTTTTTGCCAGAATAACAGAATGCAGAAAAATAGCGGGCTGCGTTACGTTGGTTTGTTTCAGTTCTTCTTCTGTTCCCGAAAACATAATGTCGGTAATACGGAAGCCAAGTATTTCATTGGCTCTCTCAAACAGCTGTTTTGCTTCTGCCGAGCGCTCGTAAATATCTTTTGCCATTCCGGAAAATTGAGAGCCTTGTCCGGGGAAAATATATGCTTTCATTTAGTGCAGTTTTGCTGAAATTAAACTAATAAATTCTGCTCGCGTGGTTTCATTTAAAAACTCTCCGGTAAATGCTGAAGTAGTAGTTGAAGAATTCTGTTTTTGGATACCCCGCATTTGCATACATAAGTGCGAAGCTTCTATAACTACAGCCACTCCATGAGGGTTCAGCGTTTTTTGAAGGCAATCGCGAATTTGGTCAGTTAATCTTTCCTGCACCTGCAGACGTCTTGCAAATGCATCAACAATGCGGGGCAGTTTGCTTAACCCTACAATGTGTCCGTTTGGAATATAAGCCAAATGAACCTTTCCGAAAAATGGAAGTAAATGATGCTCGCACAACGAATACATTTCAATGTCTTTCACAATCACCATTTGGTTATGGTTTTCTTTAAACATAGCCGAGCGAAGAATTTCTTCGGGCTCAAGTTCGTACCCGTGCGTAAGGTATTGCATGGCTTTTGCCACACGCTCAGGCGTTTTTAATAAACCTTCGCGTTCGGTGTTTTCACCAATCCCTTGCAAAACACTGAGGTAATTTTTAGAAAGTTTTTTGGTTATTTTTAAATTGTAACGGTCTATTTTTTTATAGCCGAAATCCAAATCTTCATCGTGGTTACCCATAGTATTCTACTGAATTATTTTCTGTTTCTTTTACTTTAACGCAGTGCAGTTCGCAGCCCAACGCATTTACATCCCTGTAAATCTGTTCCCATATTTTAATTGCCACATTTTCGGTTGAAGGCTGCACCCCTTTCATGAAATCCACATCCATGTTCATGTTTTTGTGGTCAAGTTTGTCGGTGATTTTTGTGCGCAGAATAGTGCTCAGTTCTTTAAGATTGATTACAAAACCGGTAACAGGATTTGGTTCACCTTTTACGGTTACTTCCAATTCATAATTATGACCATGCCAGTTAGGATTGGCACATTTTCCGAATACTTCCAGATTTTTTTCTTCACTCCATTCAGCAACGTTCAGTTTGTGTGCCGAATTGAAATGTTCTCTTCGTGTTATGTAAACCATGTTTTTTAATAATTGGTCAAATATAGGAATACCCTTAAAATTTCAGGTTTATCCTACTTTTGCGTGATGAAAATTCTGATTGTAGCTGCAACAAAGCGTGAAATTGAACCTTTGCTTAACAAATTGAAAGGTTTAAAGTTTAAACCTGATATTTTAATTACAGGAGTTGGAATGGTTTCAACAACGTTCAGTCTTGCCAAAATATTTTCAAAAAAAAAATATGATTTAGCCCTGAACCTTGGTATTTGCGGAAGTTTTAATCGCAACTTGAAAATAGGAGAAGTGGTAAATATTACAGAAGATATTTTTTCGGAATTGGGTGCAGAAGACGGTAAAGATTTTCTGAATCTTGCTGATATGAAGTTTGCTGATAAGAGAGAGATTTTTCTGAAACCTGCAAAGAAGTTTGCTTCTCCTGCTTTGAAAGGTTTAAAAAAAGTAAAAGGCATAACTGTAAACACAGTTCATGGAAATAAAAAGAGTATTTCAAAAGTAGTTGCGCTTTACAATCCCGATGTGGAGAGTATGGAAGGAGCAGCGTTTTTCTATGTCTGCAATCAATTTAAAATTCCAATATTACAGTTGCGTGCAGTTTCAAATTATGTGGAGAGACGGAATGTGAAAAACTGGAATATTTCTCTTGCGGTAGAGAAACTAAATGAAGCTGCTTTACGCTTCTTTTAATTTTCGTTCATTCCTCATACTCCTGAATCGATACAGCGAGTGTACCACCACCGAAAGAATAATAAGTGAAGTTCCGGCATAAAAACCTGCATTCAAATCCTTCTCTTCATGAAAAACAAGAAAAGCCAGAATAATTCCGTAAACAGGTTCAAGGTTCACAGACAGGTTCATGGTAAAGGGTGTGACTTTTTGCAGTGCTTTGTAAGAAATGCGCAGCGCAAAAACTGTACAGGCAAGACTTAAAATAGCCAGATACAACCAATCACTTGCATCGGGGAAATACTTATCAGTTGGGAATACCCATAAATAAATCGGTAGAAGTAATGTGAGAACTGCAATGCCGCTCAGTAATTCATAAAACAAAAGGTTGCCTGGTGAGTGTGTGCCAACCAGGTCTTTGTTCTTAATTGTAAACACAGAGCAAAGTGCAGAACTAATTAGCGCAAGAATAATTCCGGTAGCATACAATTTTTGAAAATAAAAAATAAGGTAAATGCCTGCGATTGTTACAAGTCCGAAAAATATTTCGGCTTTGCTGATTCTACGTTTATTCATAAAAGGTTCAATAAAAGCAGTGAACAAAGCGGTGGACGAAAAACAACTGAGCGCGATGGAGATATTTGAATACTTAATAGCCCCATAAAAAGTTACCCAGTGAATGGCAATCAGCGCACCCACAAAGCCAACGCTTTTAAATTCTTTCCACGATATTTTTTTGAATTCACCATTGTATTTAATCAGCGCAAACAGTGCGACTATGGTAATCAGCATGCGATACCAAACTAGTAATCCTTCCTGTAATTCTATCAGTCTGCCCAATATTCCTGTGAAGCCCCAGAGGAATATAGCAATGTGCATTTGCAGGTAAGCTTTTTTCATAACGGGCGCAAAGATGCTGATTAAAAATGTTTTTACATTTGTGTCGTTATGCAAAAAAGTTCATTCGCACAGATTATATTAAAACTGCTTATCTCGGGGTTAGCTGTTTTCTTTACCGACTGGTTGTTGTCCGGTATAGATGTTACTAATTTTACTAATGCTTTGTTGATAGCTATTGTGTTGGCTTTTCTCAATACCTTTTTAAAACCAGTTTTGGTTTTATTGACTATACCGTTTACCATCTTCACACTTGGTTTATTTCTGCTTGTAATCAATGCCGGAATAATTTTGCTTGCCAGTAAACTGATTGATGGTTTCTTTGTGAGTGGCTTCTGGTGGGCGTTGCTTTTTAGTATAATTTTGTCAATTACAACTTCTATACTTGAAGGATTAACAAAAACAAAAGTCAGAAGAGATTAATCAACCTAACTATTTATACCATGTCAACCGAGAAAAAATACAAAACCTTTTGGGCGTTTTATCCTTACTACCTTACCGAGCATCAGGATACTGTTTGCAGAACGCTGCATTTCATTGGTACGGGAATAGTGATTGGTCTTTTCTTTACTTTTATTTTTACGTTGGATTGGAGATATTTTGCTGTTATTCCCCTTGCAGGTTATGGTTTTGCATGGGTAGGTCATTTTGCTTTTGAAAAAAACAAACCTGCTACTTTTCAATATCCGCTTTATAGTTTAGGCTCTGATTTTGTAATGTTCTGGCACATTATCACCTTTCAGATGCCGGCTAAAATGGCTGCCGCACGTAAAGAAATTATCGGCTAATATCTTCTGTTGGGATTATAAAGCGTTTCCCAGTCGTGCTCGTTTTTTAACAAAGCACTGATATGAGGAGGATATTTTGTTTTTAAATCCACACTTTTCAGTTCACCTTCCTGCAAGGTTTCCATGGTCAGTAACTTTATCCAATCAAGAAGCTCGCTTGTGCCGGGAAGCTTTTTAATTCCTTTTAGCTCACGCAAACGGTAAAATATATTCATAGCATTATCCACTAATTCTTCCTGCAAACCGGGGTAATGCACATCAATAATTTGTTGCATCAAGCTACGGTCTGGGAAGCGGATGTAATGAAATAAGCATCTGCGCAAAAATGCATCAGGTAATTCTTTTTCGTTGTTGGAAGTGATGATTACAATCGGACGTATTTTAGCTTTGATTGTTTTTTGTAATTCATAGCAATAGAACTCCATCTTGTCTAATTCCAGTAATAAGTCGTTCGGGAATTCAATATCGGCTTTGTCAATTTCATCAATCAATAAAACTACCTGTTCGTCAGCATCAAAGGCTTCCCATAGTTTTCCTTTTTTGATATAGTTGGCAATGTCATGTACTTTTTCAGAGCCTAATTGAGAATCACGCAAACGCGAAACAGCATCGTATTCATACAATCCCTGTTGTGCTTTGGTGGTAGATTTTATGTGCCATGTGATGATTTTCTTTTTCATGGCATCGGCAATCTCATGTGCGAGTAATGTTTTTCCTGTGCCGGGCTCACCCTTTACCAGCAAAGGTTTTTCAAGCAATACTGCTGCATTAACTGCAATTTGTAATTCGCGCGAGGCGATGTAATTTTCTGTTCCGGTAAATGTCATTTATGAGTCTTTTTCTTTAAGGATTGCAAAAATACCTTTTATGCTGATAAGCCGTGTTGCAAAGGCAAGGATGATAGAAATGCCTGCCATTGCTGCAATCCCCAATAATCTATTCTCAAGGTTGGATAGAAACCATCCGCTTGTAAATGTTAAAAGGGTAAACAAAAGAAGACTTAAAATAAATGGCCAATTTACACTCCAGTTAAATAGTTTGCGGACAACAATAATCTGGAATACGGCATTGAATAATTGAGTGATTAATGCCGAAGTAGCTGCTCCCTGCGCTTTGTAATCTGGAATTAGCTGAAGATTGAGAATGATGTTTATTCCCACTGCCATCATGGCGATGCGGTTTAATTCATCTAATTTTCCGTGAGCAGTTAATAATGTGCCGAACACAAAACCTGAACAAATTGGAATGATAGATGCCATCAATACAGGCAGCAGTTTTGCTGAAATTTCAGTGTGCTCTTTGTAAAGTAATTGCATAATGTCGAAGTTGAAAAACAGACAAGTAAAAACAATTGCGATTGCAGGAGCCATAATTAAGCGAAAGGATAATCCTGTAAGTTCTTTTACCGATTCATTGTTCTTCAGCATTTTTGAAAACAGGGGCAACAACAAACCCGCGAAAAGAAATCCAAACATATTTACCACATCCAATAAACGAAAAGCCTGTGCGTAAATTCCGCTTTCCTTTTCGCCTTCTTCCAACATGCGTTCCAGTAAAATTGCATCACTGCGGGTGTAAATAAACATGAGCAGGATAAGCAGAGCATAAGGAAAGCTCTGTTTCAGAATAGCCTTAAAAAATGAAGTGTTCCAGTTGAGTTCCAATTTACCGGATTTCTGAAGCACAACTGCTAATGCAATGAAAGTGGTAATGAGGTATGCAGCAGTTTGTGCGTAAATAAACCATTCAATTTGAAATTGTTCATCCATGAAATTTCCCCATAATAAAGCGCAGACAAATACAAACATCAAAAGTCTGTCTGTAACCGACAAGAAGCTATCGGTTTTGAAAAGATGCAAACCTGAAATATTACTGCGCAGGTATTGTGTAAACGCAATAAGAAACTGGTTGAATCCAAGCAGCATCAAGACAAATAATTGGAATTTGGAATAGCCGATGAGTAATCCAATTGCCATTATAATCACAAAATAAGCAGCAGCTAAAACAAAGCGCAGCAAAATAATTCCTGACAAATGTTTTTGAAGCAGGTGATGATTCTGCGCTATGTTGCGGTTGTTGTAATTGGTAATACCAAGGTCAAGCAGAAAATTGATAATAAGCGAAAGATTAAGCAAAGCGAAGTACATTCCATATTGCTCGGTGCCGGTTGCATTCTGAACATTTATTTCCACAAAAATCCAGAACGGCTTTACCAGCAGGTTAAGGAAAACAAGGAGAATAAGATTGGATAGAAATTTCTTTTGCATGCAGAGGGCTGCCAAAAATAGTATTAATGAACTAAATCATTTTGAAAACATCTTGTTTTAAACGACTTTTGATGAAAAAATGAACTATGGAAGCTGTCTTAATCATTCTTGCTATTATCTTATTATTTGCTGGGTTGCTGGGTTGCGTTTTGCCTGCTATTCCGGGTCCGCCATTAAGTTATGTTGCACTGTTGTTGGTGCAATGGGCTTGGAAACCTTTCGGAACTACCACACTGATTGTTTTTGCAGTTGTCACTCTTGTGGTCACTGTTCTTGATTATGTTATTCCTGTCTGGGGCGCTAAGGTTTTTGGAGCAACTAAACAAGGTATTTACGGCAGTATCATCGGAATGCTGGTGGGAACTTTTCTTACACCTGTGGGCATGATTACCGGATTGTTGGCAGGTGCAATTCTTGGAGATATGTATGCAGGTAAAAAACTTTCAGAT
>CAMBRL010000050.1 GCA_945870105.1 Chitinophaga pinensis | reverse complement strand
CAGACCCACCCATCAGCATCAGCGCAAGTTTGTTTGCGCTGTATTCTTTATTTCCGCTTCCCCAAATTCCAATCAACAGGTATTTAGGAATTACTGCAATTTCAAGGAAGAAAAACAGCGTGAATAAATCCAGTGAAATGAAAAAGCCGTAAGCACCAAGTGAAAGCAGCAGCAAAAGAAAATAAAATTCTTTCGTCATTTTCTCTACATTCCACGACATCAGCACACCGGCAAGAACTACAAATGCAGTCAGCAAAATCATGGAAATAGAGATGCCATCCACTCCAATATAATATTCAATATTCAGCGGTGCGAACCATGAATAACGTTGCTCAAAAAGCATTTGCGAAACATTGCCGTTTGCCCGCTCACCCATGAAGGCTGAGAGCAGAAAAAGTGATAAGCCAAGTTGAGCAAGAGAAGCAAGAAATGAAATCCATTTTACCTGCTGCCCATTGCGCGAAAGCAAAACGGCTATAGCAGCTGCAAGTGGAATGATTATGAGTAATGATAAATTCATTTCAGTGTCAATACATAAATAAAAATAATCCCTAGTCCAATTGCTCCCGCCAGAAAATACGCAGCATATTGCTGCACCTGCCCGCTTTGCAAAGTCTTTGTTTCTTCCGAGATTTTCTCTGATGAACTTCCAAGGCGATTGATAAATCCGTCAACAATTGTTTTGTCAAACCATGCTGCCGGCTTTCCTAAAAGATTAAAAATTACTTTGTGCGTAATGAAGAGGTAAACTTCATCAATGTAAAATTTGTGGTAAGCAGATTTATAAAATCCGCTCAGTGATGAAGAAATTTTTTCAGATAAATCGTTTTGTGTTTTATAGAAACGCAGAGCTATGAAAATTCCTGTGAGGCCAAGCAACACAGGTGCAATAGAAAAACCTAAATGAAGCACAGTCTCAAATGGTTTTCCGTCTGAAGTAACCAACTGACTGAACGGAATAAAGCCCGCAAATGCTGCACCGAGGCTAAGAAGAATCAAAGGAAGCATCATTACAACACCGCCTTCACCGTGATGTTCTCCATGACTATGAAATTCCTTACCCCAGAAAATAGTAAAGTATAAACGGAACATATAAAATGCTGTAATTCCCGAAGTGATCAATGCAATTCCGTAAATCAGTTTGTTGTGATGAAATGCAGCAAGCAGAATTTCTTCTTTACTGAAAAATCCTGCCAGTGGCGGAACTCCTGCAATGGCAAGACATGCAATTAAAAAGGTGATATGCGTTATCGGCATGTGTTTTCTCAGCCCTCCCATATCATTCATTTCGTTGCTATGCACAAAATGAATGACTGCACCTGCACCAAGGAATAACAATGCTTTAAACATGGCGTGAGTGAAGAGATGAAACATAGAAGCCATGTATCCTAAACCATCTTCATTACCATAACCTGAAACGCCCAGCGCAAACATCATATAACCGATTTGCGACATGGTAGAGTAAGCAAGCACGCGTTTAATATCCGTTTGTGTACAGGCAATTATAGCTGCAAACAGCGCAGAAAAGGCACCAGTATAAGCAACCAACTCCAATGCTCCCGGACAGGAAATTGCGAAAATCGGAAACAATCGTCCAACCAGAAAAACTCCGGCTACAACCATGGTTGCAGCATGTATCAAAGCAGAAACGGGTGTAGGTCCTTCCATTGCATCGGGCAACCAGATGTGCAAAGGAAACATCGCAGATTTTCCTGCACCACCAATAAACACTAACACCAATCCCCACGTGAGTGAGCTTAACCCTAAGAAGGCAGGTGCAATTGCCGAGCGCATATATTCCGAATTCGGGTCGGTCAGGCGTTGAATTAATGTTTCAAAATCCAGTGTATGCGCATTGAATGATAAAACTAAAATACCTATTAAGAATCCAAGGTCAGCAAAGCGGGTAACTATAAATGCTTTTTTGGCCGCTGCCACTGCTGAAGGTTTATCAAAGTAATATCCGATAAGAAGGAATGAAGAAACACCAACCAGTTCCCAGAAAATATAAATCTGAAAAATGTTGGAAGACATAACCAAACCCAGCATTGAGAAAGTGAACAACCCGAGGAAAGCATAATAGGTGGAGAAACGCTCTTCCCCTTTCATGTAGCCCAGACTATAGATATGCACCATCAGCGAAACAAATGTTACAACCACCAGCATCATTACCGAGATAGGGTCAAGCAGAATTCCTATGTCAATCGAAACACCGGGCGAAAACTCTAACCATGAAATTTTCAGTGCTGTTATTTTTTGATAAACACCATCCACTTTTCCGCTCACGAAAAAATAATTGTAAGCAGTGCTCAGCGATAAACCTGCTGAAGCCAGAAGAGCCCCTGTTCCTATAATTCCCGAAAAATTCTTAAACACTTTTCTTCCAAAAAGACCAAGCAGCAAAAAGCTCAGCAGCGGCAGAAGTGGAATTAAGGAAAGGGTTAGTTTATCAAACATTTTAAAACTTTAAATCACTTGCATCCTCCACATCAATGGATCTATGACTGCGGTAAAGGTTAATAATAATGGCAATAGCAACTGCAGCTTCGGCAGCAGCGATGGCAATAATAAAAATCGTAAAAAACAGTCCGTCCATTTTATTTGCCCACAAGTATTTATTGAAGGCAATAAAATTCAAATTCACACTGTTAAGAATCAGTTCAATTGACATAAGCATCATAATCATATTTCTTCGCGTGAGGAAACCATAAACGCCAATAAAGAACAGCGCAATGCTTACAATTAATATGTGTGTTAATCCTATGCCTGTCATTTTTCTACCGGTTTTTTCAATGCAATAACAATACATCCAACCATTGCTGCAAGCAGCAGAATACTCACCACTTCAAACGGAAGCGAATACCCGAATTCATTTACTCCCAACATTCGGTTTCCAATATTAGCAACGCTTGGTTCAATTCCCGGCTCAGTTGTTCCTATGAAATTATGTTGAAGAACTTGCAGTAAAGTAAATCCGAAACCGCAGGCTGCTGCGATTCCGCCTGTAATTTTTTTCGTCAGTGCGGTGTCAGGTAAATTTGCACCAGCTTCCTGCGTAAGGAAAATAGAGAAGATGATCAGCACCACGATGCCACCTACATACACGACAATCTGAACAGCAGCTATGAATTCATATTCAAGGAAGAAATAAATTCCTGCTATTCCGATAAGTGAGAATAGAAGAAAAATAGCCGAGCGGAAAATCTTTGTTGCGCTGACAGCAAGGAAACCGCTTACGAGTGTAAACGCAGCCAACAAATAAAATATGATGTCGTGTGAGTACAATTTTTATTTAACAAATAAGCAGTTAATATTATCTATAAAATATTTAGTAGGGGAATAAAGATTGTTTTCATCATCATAGTATTGTTCAGCAACATCACAATCATCATATCCATCTGAAAAACTTATCCGAAAAGCTTTTAATGGAGTCTTTTTTAGTTTCTCAATATCCTTATTAAATAATGAATAGTTTAGGCTTAATGATTTTGAGTTACAATCAATTTTGCTCTCGCAAATAAGAGTAACTTTTGTATCATCATTCAATAGAAATATTAAATTTGATTTAGGCTTTGTACACCATGTTGTATTTGATGAAAAACTTTGAAATGTCACAATTAGCATCTTTACATCTGTTTTGTTTTTTTCACTGTAAGTTCTATATAGCGAAAACTTATATGCCCCAATACTACCAGAACCAATACCTTTTTCCTTAGTAATTACTTTTGTATTGCCATCAAATTTATCTACTTCGTTTAGATAATAATCGCAATTTTGTGACTGAGGATAACCTTTCACAAATAAAAACATTCCCAACAAAAGAATTGCTAAATCTTTCATTATTATTCAACGCCCTCCATAATTTTTGAGCCGGGTTTATTCAATACTTTTGTCAACTGGCTACGGTCAAAAACACTGTGTTCAAAAGCCTGATCCATTTTAATTGCATCGGTAGGGCAAGCTACAACGCACAAATTACACATGGTGCATAATTCTAAATGGTAAACAAATTTGTCAATCGCTTTTTTCTTTTTGCCTTCAGGTGTTAGTTCAAATTTGGTTACAATTTTTATTGTGCCATTAGGACAAGCCAGCTCGCAAGCCGTGCAGCCCGTGCATTTATGCTCGTTGTTAGAATCATGCGTCATTACCACTTCACCACGAAACCGTTCTGCAAGTTGTTGTTTCTCTTCCGGATAATTCTGCGTAATAATTTCTTTGTGATGCGTGAAATAATATCCCGTCTGCTTCATGCCGATGAGCAGCGATTTCACCGCATTATAAATATCTTTTATGTATTGTATTGCGCTCATCTTAAAAGTGCCACCCTAATATTGCTATTGCTGTTGCCAGCAATAAATTAAACATACTGATTGGTAATAAATATTTCCATTCTAAATTCAAAAGTTGGTCAACGCGTAACCGCGGAAATGTCCAGCGAAACCACATGATGAGAAATATGAGAAAGAATGTTTTTCCGAAGAACCAAAGAGAAGAAGGAATGAAATCCATTACATGATTAAATGCAGTCCATTGCCCGATATGGAAAGGCATCCAGCCGCCAAGAAAAAGTGTTGCACCAATAGCGCACACAATAAAAATGTTCACGTATTCAGCTAAGAAAAATAATGCGAAACGCATTCCGGAATACTCCGTGTGGAATCCTGCAGTCAGCTCTGATTCAGCCTCTGCAAGGTCAAACGGAGCGCGGTTAGTTTCTGCCGTTGCGGCAATTATAAAAGTCACAAAAGCTATTAATGCAGGAATATGTCCTTTAAATAACCACCAACCTGTTTCCTGCGATGCAACAATGTCAGTCATCTTAAGACTTCCTACTAAAACTACAATTGCTAAAATCGAAAGTCCTGCCGACAATTCATAACTCACAATCTGAGCACCGCTGCGCATAGCACCCAATAGCGAATATTTATTGTTACTGCTCCAGCCCGCCATTAAAATACTGATAACTGCAACAGAAGAAATAGCAGAAACATACAACACACCAATATTCAAATCCCACATTTGGAAATCTTTTGCAAAAGCAATTGGCGCCAGCAATAACATTGCAGAGATAATTGCAATAACAGGAGCCAGGTTGAACAAAAATTTATCAGAACCGGTTGGAGTTAAACCTTCTTTCAACAGAAGTTTAATCGTGTCGGCAAAAGTTTGAAACATCCCTTTTGGTCCAACGCGATTTGGTCCAACACGTATCTGCATGTAAGCTGAAACTTTACGCTCCATAAATACCAATACTAATCCAAGAACAGCAAATAAACTGATTGCCATCGTACCAACAATAACAAACTCAATCAGCAAAGCCAGAGCCGGACTGAACGTTTGGTTCAGCCAGACATCAATACTGTGTGTTATGTTACCTAAGCTCCACATACTATCTGTCAATATCCGGTATTACTAAATCCAAAGTTCCCATCATCGCTACAAGGTCACCGATTTTTCCGCCTTTTGCCATGTGGTTAAGTGCAGAAAGATTAGAAAAGCCCGGTGAGCGGAATTTAATTCTGTAAGGAGTAGTTGCGCCTTCACTAACAATATATACACCCAACTCGCCACGCGCTGTTTCTACTCGTGTGTAAAATTCACCTTTTGGTAATTTTAATACGGCTTTTGTCTTTGCCTGAAAATCTCCTTCCGGAATATTATCAATCAATTGTTCAATAATGCTGATAGACTGATACATTTCTTTAACACGAACCAAGTAACGCGAAAAAGAATCGCATCCTGTTTCAATCACTTCATCAAACTTCAATTGGTCATAAATTTCATAAGGATAAAGTTTGCGTATGTCGCAATTAACTCCGCTTCCTCTTGCTGTCGGGCCGGTACAGCCATAGGAGATGGCATCTTCTTTTGAAAGCACACCAACATTTTTCATCCTGCTTTGGAAAATAACATTACCTGTTACCAGTTCATTATACTGGTCAGCTTTTTCGCGAAACAGTTTTATAAACGCTTTTACTTTTTTCTGAAAATCAGGATGCAAATCAACCATAACACCGCCCGGAACAATATAGTTCATGGTAAGCCGTGCGCCACAGGTATCTTCCATAATATCGGTAATAGTTTCACGCTCACGGAAAGATAAAAAGAAAGGAGTGAAGGCTCCCAAATCCATTGCCATTGCGCCCCACCATAATTCGTGTGATGCAATGCGAGTAAGTTCATCCATCAGCACACGAATTACTTTTGCACGATCAGGAATCTCGATCTGCATTCCTTTCTCCACGCACAAAGCGCATCCGTGATTATTGATGTGCGATGAAAGATAATCCATCCGGCTCGTCACATAAATAAACTGGCGATACGACAAACTCTCGCACATCTTTTCAATCGAGCGATGAATAAAACCAAGATGAGGCTCAACTTTTTTTATTGTTTCGCCATTGAGTGTAACAACCAGCTGCAACACCCCGTGTGTTGAAGGATGCTGAGGACCAATATTAATGATCATGTCGCCCTGGTCTATTGCACTTACTTCCTCCAGCATACTATAGTTTTATCATGTTGATAGGATCCTCAAAATCTTTTCTCAGCGGAAATCCTTCAAAGTCATCTGTCAGAATTAATTTTCTCAAATCCGGATGGTTTAAAAAATTAACTCCAAATAATTCTGCTTGTTCGCGCTCGTGAAATTCTGCTGTGCGCCAGATATCACACACCGTTTCTATTTCCGGCTTCGTGCGATCCAGTTTTGATTTTACAACTATTGAATGACGATGTATCGTTGATGTAAGATGATACACCATGATAAGATGTGTTTTCCAATCTATGCAGGTAACACAAAAAAGAAAATCAAAATCCAATCCTTTTGTTGAGCGAAGCTGTTGCGCAAAGGGTTTCCATTCAGCAGGAGCAATAAATAAATTAACCCACTCGGTGCCTTCTTCAAATGTTGCAGAAGGCAGCAATTCGGTAAGTTTTATTTTCAATTCCTCGTTTGTCATTCTGCTTTTTTAGCCTTTTGGTAATGTTTGCTGAGCAGGTTTTTCAGTCTTCATCTGTTCGCGTGTGTGACCGCTTTTTATTTTTTCCTGTAACGAAATCAATGCATGTAATAATGCCTCAGGTCTTGGCGGACAACCGGCTATATAAACATCAACAGGAATAATATGATCAGCACCTTTCACTACCGAATACGTATTGTAAAAGAAAGGACCACCGCTGATAGCGCAGGCTCCCATAGCAATTACATATTTCGGGTCAGCCATTTGGTCGTACAAGCGTTTTAAAACAGGAGCCATTTTATTCACTATGGTTCCGGCAATAATAATAACATCCGCCTGACGCGGAGTAGCGCGTGCCACCTCAAATCCAAATCTTGAAAAATCATATTTGGCCGAAGCCACCGACATCATTTCTATTCCGCAGCAACTGGTTGCAAACGTAAGCGGCCACAATGAATTGGAGCGCGCCCAGTTGATAATGTCATCCAGCTTAGTAAGCACAATATCACCACCCGGAACAGGATGAACCTCGCCCGGAAAAGTATCGCCCTTTACGTTTGTTTCTTTTACATCCATTTTAAAGCACCTTTTTTATGAGCGTATAAAAAGCCGACAAATAAAATAAACATGAATATAATGATCTCCACCAACGCAAGCCACCCGACACTTTTTGCCACCACCGCCCAGGGATAAAGAAACACCAGCTCCACATCAAAAATCAAGAAGATGAGCGCGAACAAATAATAACCTACATTAAACTGCACCCACGATTTACCAATCGTTGGAACACCACACTCATAAGCCTCGCCTTTTACAACGCTGTTATGTTTTTTAAAAAAAAGTTTTGAAACCAGTATTCCGCCAACAGCAAATACAATTGCGCTGATGATTAAAACTATCATGGAGGCTGAACCCATACGCGAAATATTTTTTGTTTGCGCCCAAAGGTAAAAACAAAATCAAATTTGCAAATTCACGGAAACGCGACTTATTAACACCTTTTTCAGTAATAGATTTTACTTAGCTTTGCCCGCTTTTTAAAAAATAAAACCATGAGTTTATTAGTAGTCGGCACCGTAGCCTTTGATGCAATCGAAACCCCTTTCGGCAAAACCGATAAAATAATTGGTGGCGCTGCTACCTATGCTGGCCTTGCCGCATCTTACTTCACAAAAAACATAAACCTCGTTTCCGTGGTAGGCGATGATTTTCCGCAGGAAACCATTGACATGATGAACTCCCGCGGCATCAATACCCAAGGCCTGCAAATAAAACAAGGAGAAAAAACATTCTTCTGGTCGGGCAAATACCACAACGATATGAATACCCGCGACACATTAACAACCGACCTCAATGTGCTGGCCGATTTTCATCCCGTAGTTCCCGAAAGCTACAAAAACTGCGAGTTCCTCATGCTCGGAAACCTCATGCCCCGCATACAAATGGCCGTGATTGACCAATTGCCAAACCGCCCCAAACTCATTGTAATGGACACCATGAATTTCTGGATGGACATTGCCATGGAAGACCTCCTCAAAACCATTGCAAAAGTAGATGTTCTTACTATCAACGATGCAGAAGCACGCCAACTCTCAGGTGAATATTCGTTAGTAAAAGCAGCACAAAAAATTCTGGAATTAGGACCAAAATATTTAGTCATTAAAAAAGGCGAACACGGAGCATTATTGTTCAACAAAGAGAATGTATTCTTCGCTCCCGCACTTCCTTTAGAAGATGTCTTTGACCCAACCGGTGCAGGCGACAGCTTTGCAGGCGGCTTCATCGGTTTTCTTGCACAAACAAAAGACATCTCTTTCGAAAACATGAAGCGCGGAATAATCTTCGGTTCGGCAATGGCCTCTTTCTGCGTTGAAAAATTCGGAACAGAAAGCTTAATTGATCTTTCACAAGATGAAGTAGACAATCGAGTTCAGGAGTTTGTTGATCTGGTGCAGTTTGATATTTCGCTGGTTTAATTTCAGCCACTAATTTTCTTTTTTATTTTCTTTGCGCCTTCGCGTCTTTGCGGTTAATCCTTTATTCAAATACAACCAGCGACTGGTTTTTCTCCACCGCAGATCCTTGCACGGCCTTAATAGTTTTTACTTTTCCATCGCGTGGCGATTTAATAATGTTCTCCATTTTCATGGCCTCCAAAACTAACAGCGCATCTCCTTTCTTCACTTCATCACCTGCGGCAACATTAATATTAAGAACCATTCCAGGCATAGGAGCTTTTACTTCCTGCACACCTGCAGCAGCCAACTTATCCATTCCCAGTTCATGCAACAGCGCATCAAACTTATCCTTTACATCTACGTTGTATTTATGCCCGTTTACCAGAATGGTAAAGGCTTTTGCAGTCAAATCAGCTTTCACCACTTCAGCAGTAAATGATTTTGTCCCCGAAATAATATGGAACATGTTTTTCTTCACCTCAATCATATCCCACGTAAATCCCTCTCCATTAAAAGAGCCTGACTTCCTTCTTTTGTCCGTGAATACAACTTCGGTTTCTTTTCCGTTGTTTATTTTGGCTTTAAATAATTCTTCCATGTTGCAAACGTAGTAAAAGAGTTTGCACGTCAAAAACATTTAACTATTTTCGCACCCCGCTTTTTGCCCAGATGGCGGTCCCGATAGCTATCGGGATGGTAGACTGGGCAAAGAAACCTGAATGCCCAGATGGCGGAATTGGTAGACGCGCTGGTCTCAAACACCTGTGGGAAACCGTGCCGGTTCGACTCCGGCTCTGGGTACAAAGAAGGCAGAGATTTATCTCTGCCTTCTTTATTTTTGTACTGCACACATGGCCTCTGTTTATATTCTTTATTCAAATCATCTTGATAGTTTCTATATAGGAAGCTGTAAGGATTTATCTTACAGAATGGGTCAACATTTCAACAAGGAATTTGCCAAGAGTTTTACTACAAATGCTGATGATTGGGAATTGTTCTTTTTCATTGATGAGTTAGATTATACACAAGCAAGAGGAATTGAGACTCATATAAAAAGGATGAAAAGCAGAACCTACATTCAGAACTTGAAAAAGTATCCTGAAATAGCTCATAAACTAAAGGCAAAATATGAAGTATAGAATCATTTAGTCTCAAACACCTGTAGGAAACCGTGCCGGTTCGTCCCGATAGCTATCGGGACCGGCTCCGGGTACAAGAAGGCAGAGATTTTTCTCTGCCTTCTTTATTTTCTCCGGTTTACTAAAAATGGTTAATGACAATTTTTGTTTTAGCGATAATCGTAGTTTTGCCGCTCTATTCAAAAATAAACGTGGACGAAGGTTTTATAAAGTACAGCAGCGATAAAAAGCAGGAACGCTACGACAAGGCTTACCTGAAAATGGCTTTGGAATGGGCAAAACTTTCGCATTGCAAACGCAAACAAGTAGGTAGTTTGATTGTTAAAGAAGGTATGATTATCTCCGATGGCTACAACGGAACTCCAACCGGCTTCCCAAATGATTGCGAAAATCCCGAAGGCGAAACATGGTGGTATGTTTTGCATGCCGAGGCAAATGCCATTATGAAAGTAGCACGTTCTACCAACAACGCCCGCAGCGCAACATTGTATCTTACACTTTCGCCTTGTAAAGAATGCAGCAAACTTATTTTGCAATCAGGTATAAAACGTTTGGTTTATATCAACGAATATAAAGACACAACCGGAGTTGATTTCTTGCGTGATGCGGGAGTAGATGTCCTTCAAATGGCGCAAGTCTGAGTATGAGTAATAACTCGTTTCGCCCGTTTATTTATTTTCCAATTCTTTTTGCACTGGTCTTGGTTGGCGGTATTTATGTAGGTGTAAACCTGAATGCCGAAGCCGGTCATAATTTATTCAAGCCCGTTGTAAAACCGCAACATCACAAGCTCACCGAAATTCTCAATTACATTGACCAGGAATATGTGGACACGGTGAGCATGGATTCGCTCACCGAAGAAACGATTACAAAACTGCTTCAATCGCTTGACCCGCATTCGTCCTACATTCCCGCAAAAGAATTACAAGCCATGAACGAACCGCTGGAAGGGAAGTTTGAAGGAATAGGAGTGGAGTTCAATATTATTGATGATACAATTGTGGTGATTGCTCCAATCTCAGGCGGACCTTCTCAGAAATTAGGTATTCAACCAGGCGACCGCATTGTAAAAATTGAAGGACAAACCGTTGCCGGAAACGGAATAAAATCAAAAGATGTGATGGACAAACTGCGCGGAAAAGGCGGAACAGAAGTTAACATTCACATTTTTCGCAGAGGCGCGAAAGATTTGATTGAATACAACATTACGCGCGGAACAATTCCTATCCACAGCATTGATGTAGCTTTTATGCTGAATGCTGAAACCGGTTATATCAAAATCAGTCGGTTTGGGGCAACAACTTTTGATGAATATTTAGAAGCATTTGAAAAATTAGAAAAAGCCGGACTAAAGGAATTAATTCTTGATTTGCGCGGAAATCCGGGAGGCTACTTAAATGCAGCAAACGACCTTGCTGATGAGTTTCTACCCAACAAGAAAATGATTGTTTACACAGAAGGCAAAGCCCGTCCGCGCCAGAATCATTTAGCTACTTCGAATGGTGGATTTGAAAAAAATCCTATAGTAATTTTGGTGGATGAAGGTTCCGCTTCTGCCAGTGAAATTCTTGCAGGAGCTATACAGGATAATGACCGCGGAACAATTATTGGCCGCAGAACTTTTGGAAAAGGTTTGGTTCAGGAACAGGTTGATTTGCCTGATGGTTCAGCCATACGCTTAACGATTGCACGGTATTATACACCAACAGGAAGAAGCATACAAAAACCATACACACATAATGCCGAGGAGTATTATGAGGAATATTACGACCGCATTGAAAACGGTGAGTTGTATAATAAAGACAGCATCCAATTCAGCGACTCACTCAAGTTTACAACTCCAGGAGGAAAAGTAGTTTACGGAGGTGGCGGAATTATGCCTGATGTTTTTGTTCCGGTTGATACAACACGCCTTTCGAAATATCTTTCTGCTGTTTTCAGTAAAGGATTGGTAAACCAGTTTGCATTTGATTATGCTGATAAAAACCGTGGCTCTCTGGCTGCTTATAAATCTTTTGAAAGTTTCAATAAACAGTTTTCTGTTTCTGAAAAAATGCTCAATGATTTTGTCCTGTATGCCGAAAATAAAGGGGTTAAGAAAGATGAACGAGGGGTAAATGTTTCGTCCGATTACATTAAACTTCAAATCAAAGCCATCATTGCCCGTAACATTTGGAACGATGAAGGTTACTATCCTGTAGTTCTGCAGGACGATGCAGTTTTGAAAAAGGCTTTGGAAGAATTGAAATAAAAAAGGGGCTTAAAGCCCCCTTTTTATTTTCTGAAAAATCAGAAATTAGTGATGTGTAGTGTCTGCAGGAGCAGCTTCTGTAGCAGCCGGTGCAGCTTCAGTTGTTGCAGGAGCAGCTTCAGTTGTAGTTGCTTCTTCGGTTTTGTGTTCTCCTCCGCATGATGCGAAAATGAATGTTCCCGCTGCGAAAATGAGCATGAAAATTTTGTTCATAGTATGGATTGGTTTTAAAGATTAATAATGCTCCAAATGTATAACGATTATAATGCAACAAATTGCACGCAATAAAAAAGTTTAAAACAGCGTTTGTTAATAACCTTTATTTTTACCCGCACTAAAAAAGAGAACATGATAAAGAAAATAATGCTGCTCGGTTCGGGCGAATTGGGAAAAGAATTTGTGATTGCAGCAAAACGAATGGGGCAATATTTAATAGCTGTTGACTCTTATTCAGGTGCACCTGCCATGCAGGTTGCCGATACCTTTGAAGTAATTGACATGTTGGATGGCAATGCACTTGACGCCATTGTTGCTAAGCATAAACCCGATTTAATAGTTCCAGAAATTGAAGCTATCAGAACAGAACGTTTTTATGAGTATGAAAAGCAGGGAATACAAGTTGTTCCAAGTGCGCGCGCAGCAAATTTTACTATGAATCGCAAAGCAATTCGTGATTTGGCTGCAAAAGAATTAGGCTTAAAAACTGCCAATTATCGTTTTGCAACTACTGCAGAAGAATTTAAAAAATCAGTAGCCGAAGTTGGAATTCCATGTGTTGTAAAACCACTCATGTCTTCATCGGGCAAAGGGCAAAGCACCATAAAAACTGAAGCTGATATTGATAAAGCCTGGGAAATTGCAACTACTAAAAGTCGCGGTGATATTCAGGAAGTCATTGTTGAAGCATTTGTAAAATTTGATACAGAGATAACATTGTTAACAGTAACCCAGAAAGACGGTCCCACATTGTTTTGTCCACCAATCGGACACAGACAAGAGTCTGGTGATTATCGTGAAAGCTGGCAACCTGTTAATATTGGCAAAAAGGAATTGGAAGAAGCGCAGGATATGGCTAAAAAAGTTACCAGCGCTTTAACAGGGCAAGGCATTTGGGGAGTGGAATTTTTTCTTGGTGAAGATGGCGTTTACTTTTCTGAACTCTCGCCCCGCCCCCACGATACAGGAATGGTAACATTGGCAGGAACACAAAATTTTTCTGAGTTTGAATTGCATCTTCGCGCTGTTCTTGGCTTGCCAATTCCTGAAATTAAATTAGAAAAAGCAGGAGCAAGTGCAGTAATCCTTGCCGACAGAGTTAGTCCAACACCACCGCAATACGAAGGTGTTGCAGAAGCTTTAAAAGAACAAGATACTGACATCCGCATTTTTGGAAAGCCTACCACGCGCCCTAATCGCAGAATGGCTGTGGCATTGGTTTCCGATAAACCCGATGCGGACATTACTTCATTAATCGAGAAAGTAAAAAAAGTTGCTGCAAAAGTGACATTAATATATTGATTTCAACACAGAGGTCACGGAGGTTGATGAGAAATACAGAGTTCTCTGTGAAACTTTGTTTGCACTGTGCTCTCTGTGTTATAAATAGTTAATTCAGTTTGTAAATTTTCCCCGGAAGAGAAGAAACAACTCCCGAGAATTCCATATTCAGTAACGTTGCAGCTAGTTTGCTCATGCTCATTTTTGCGGCAGCAGAAAGTATATCAATATGCAATTGCCCCTTTTCTGAAAGTATATCAGCCAGAATTTTTTCATCAGCACTCAGTTCAACAAACAACTGTTTCTGAACTATTTTTTTCTTTTCCGTCTTTGTTTCCCACCCCATCATGTAAGCAATTTCTTTTGCCGAAGTTACCAGCGCAGCCTTGTTGCGACTGATTAACCAGTTGCAGCCTTCGGAGTATTTGTCTTTCACTCTTCCTGGAACAGCAAACACATCACGGCTATAACTATTAGCTATTTCTGCGGTTATTAATGAGCCGCCTTTGCCGGTGCTTTCTACCACCAACACAGCATCTGCTATGCCAGCAATAATCCTGTTTCTTTCCGGGAAATTTCCTGGAAAGAATTCTGTTTTGGAAGGATAATCGGTTACTAACACGCCATTTTCAATTATCTTTTTTGCAGTATCGCGATGCACACTAGGATACATAATATCAAGTCCGTGACCAAGCACAGCAATGGTTTTAAGATTATTTTTAAGAGCAGCTTTGTGAGCGCAAATGTCAATTCCGTAAGCTAAACCACTTGCAATAGTTACATCAAGTGACGTTAAGTCTTCAATAATTTTTTCGCATACCTCTTTTCCGTAATCAGTTGCTTTTCGTGTTCCCACAACACTCAGAATTTTGCCGGAGTTGAAATCATAATCACCTTTTGTATAAAATAAAACAGGGCTGTCATCGCAGTTTTTCAATCGGTTTGGATATTCCTTTTCAGTGAAAAAATAAGTTTTGATTTTATGCTTTTCAATAAACTTAATTTCCTCTTCAGCTCGCTCAAAAACATCTGCAACGGTTATCAGTTTTGCAGTGGCAGCGCCTATTCCTGGTATTTTTTCAAGATGAATTTTCTTTTCGCTGAAGACAGCTTCAACACCACCGCAATAAGCAATCAGTTTCTTAGCAGTAATGTCACCAATACCCGGAATAAGCGTTATTGCAATCTGAAATAATAGCTTGTCGTCCGACATAATTTAAAATTTGCCGAAAAAGTATAAAAAAATGTTATGCGTGCATAACTATTTTTTAAATTCGCAGCCTTTTCAGGTCTTTTCAATCTAAATTATTAATTTTTAATCCATTTTTTTATGAAATTGAAATCTACTTTAGTTTTCAGTGTAGCATTATTTTCTATCTTTTCAGTTAGTGAGATTTTTGCACAATCAACGTTTGAAAATGTTCATGCACTTTTTCAAGCAAAATGCACAGCCGGATGTCACAGCGGTGGTTCGCCTTCAGGCAATTTAAATCTTAGCGGAACAACAGCAGATGTTTATAACAGGCTTGTAAATGTTAATCCAACTAACCCTGTTGCCCTTGGTAAGGGATATAAAAGAGTTACGCCAGGGTATCCCTATTATAGTTTTTTGATGAAAAAGGTAAATAGTGGATTAGACGTTCATAATGATCTTGAAACAGGAGAAGGAAACACTATGCCCAATAACGTAAATACACTTACCAATGTTGAAAAGGAACTTATACGTCAATGGATAATTTGGGGTGCTCCTGATACAGGAAATGTTTATAATGAAAATCTTATAGTTGATTTTTATAATGGTCCAGGAATTCCTGAAATACAAGCTCCACCTACTCCCGAAGAAGAAGGGAGAGAAGGATATCAGGTTCGTTTTGGTCCGATTTTTTTGGAGCCAGGTGGAGAATTTGAATTCTTTCAGCCTTATAATCCAAAGCTTTCAGCTGCAAAAGAAATTACAGAAATGAAAGGGATAATATCGCCAACTTCTCATCATTGGGTATTAAGAGAGATTGATGCTGCTGGAGTAAATGGACTTGGATCTGCACCGGCTGACGGAAGCAATATGCTTACACAAGCATATGTTTTTCAGCACTCAAATTATATGGGAGTGTGGCAATTTTCAGGAAGTATTGATTTGCCTCAAGGCACTGCAATTTTTCAGGATTCAGGAGATGTACTCCTTCTTAATTTGCACATTCCAAACTACAGTCAGGATTCAATAATAGCTGCTACAGGATATTATAATATTTATACTCAGGATATTGGATCAGGTGCTGTTGAAATGAAAACTAGTCTAGCTGCTTATGGTGGTACAGATCCATTTCTATTAAATATTCCTCCAACTGGGCAACCATTTACTTTGCAAAATCACTTTACAATGCCAGGAGAAACTTGGTATTTTTGGACTTTGCAAGCACATTCACATAGCAGAGGTACTGATTATGATATGTTCTACAGAAATTCGGACGGCACTGAAGGAAATCAGTTTTATGAGGGTTTTTACAATGCTGATTATACTTTTAATCAAGGGTATTATGATTATTCTCACCCACCAATTCTGAAAAATGATGAATTTATCGAGGTTGATATGAGTAATGGACTTATTTTTGAAGCTACATGGCAAAACAATACTGCTGATACAATTCCTTTCGGGTTTACGACACAAGGAGAAATGTTTGTTACATATTTTCAATATACCACTGAACTTCCAACCTCAGTTGAAGAAAAAGAAAAGCCTGTTTCAAATGTTGATGTTTATCCAAACCCTTCACGCGATAACATCAACCTTAGCTATACTCTTAAAAACACTGCCCACGCAGTTGTTGAGCTCTTTAACCTCACAGGTTCAAAAGTTAAAACAATTGTAAACAGTGTTCAGTCGGCTGGTAAACATTTGCTAAAAATTAAATCAGCCGAAGAGGAACTTGCTCCAGGTACTTATATGGTAAGTGTAACCGTTGACGGAGAGGTTACTACTAAGAAGATAGTATCGCTCAACTAAAAGAAAAACTTGCTTTTTGCGCAAAGTGTAGTATATTTGCGCAGATTTTTACGGAAAACAGACAGCGGGGACCAAAAGTCCCCGCTTCATTTGTAGGAAATGATAAGCGAAAAAAGAGTAAAAGAAATAGTTGAAGAAAAGGTAAAAGGCACCGAGCTTTTTATTGTGGAAGTGAAAGTGAGTGGCGGGAACAGAATTAGTATTGCTCTGGATCGCCCTACAAAGCTGAATGTAGGAGATTGCGCAGAAGTAAGTCGCTATGTGGAAAGCCAGTTGAACCGTGATGTGGAAGATTTTGAAATAACGGTTTCTTCGCCCGGATTGGAACAACCACTGAAAGTGTTGAACCAGTTTTTAAAGCACCAGGGCAGAAACGTTAGAGTGGTGTTGAAAGAGGGAAAATTGCTCAGAGGAAAAATGACTGATGCAAATGAGGAAGGAATAACACTTGAAATTTTTCGCGAAAACAAAAAGAAGAATAAAGAACAAACTGAAAATGAAATAGTAAACCTTAAATACCCGGAAATAAAAGAAACAAAACTTGAAATAACTTTTAAATAAAAAATCATGAGTAACAAGATTAATCTCAGCGAACAGTTCGCAGAATTTAAAGAAAGCAAAAACATTGACCGCACCAACATGATGCGTATCATGGAGGAAGTGTTCAGGGCTGCCATCATTAAAAAGTATTACACCGATGAAAATATTGACATCACTGTAAACGTTGACAAAGGTGACCTGGAGATTTGGCGCAATCGTAAGATTGTTGCTGATGATGATCTGGATTTGGAAAACCTTGAAATTCCTTATTCAGAAGCCATAAAAATTGATGCTGATTTTCAAATTGGTGAAGATGTTACAGAGCCTGTAATACTTGCAGATTTTGGTCGCAGAGCGGTTCTTGCACTTCGTCAGAATTTGAAAGGCAGAATTGATGATTTGGAAAATGAAGGTATTTTCAAAAAATATAAAGACCGCGAAAGCGAAATTGTTACCGGTGAAGTTTATCAGGTTTGGAAAAAAGAAACTTTGGTATTGGATGACGAAGGCAATGAAATGATACTTCCTAAAACCGAACAAATACCATCTGACTTTTTCAAAAAAGGTGACAGCGTGCGTGCAGTGATTGAAACAGTTGAAATGAGGAACAACAAACCTGCAATTGTTCTTTCAAGAACCTCTCCTAAATTTTTGGAAAGATTATTTGAGCAAGAGGTTCCTGAAGTATTTGATGGATTAATTACCATCAAAAAAATTGACCGTGTACCGGGAGAAAGAGCTAAAGTTGCTGTGGAGTCTTATGATGACCGTATTGATCCGGTTGGAGCATGTGTAGGTATGAAAGGTTCACGTATTCACGGAATTGTTCGTGAGTTGAAAAACGAAAATATTGACGTGATTAACTACACTACCAATACCCAGCTTTTCATTCAACGTGCATTAAGCCCTGCAAAAATCACCAGCATCTCCATTGACGAAGAAAAGAAAAGAGCTGATGTGTTTTTGAAACCCGACCAGGTTTCTTTGGCAATAGGAAAAGGTGGACATAACATCAAACTTGCCGGAAAAATTACAGGCTACGAAATTGATGTTTACCGTGATACAGATGTAGATGTTGAAGACGTTGACTTAGATGAATTTTCAGACGAAATTGAAGGTTGGATTATTGATGAGCTGAAAGCAATAGGTTGCGATACAGCGAAATCAGTAATTGACATCGGTTTTGAAGATCTGGTAAAACGTACCGACCTTGAAGAAGAAACAGTAAAAGATGTTATTAATATTTTGAAATCAGAGTTTGAATAAATCATTAATTCTTTGCGTTCAGAATTTTTTTTAAGAGAAAATAAATACATTAGCAGATAGATATGTCAGAAGTCCAGGCTCCAAAGCGATTAGCCAAAGTAGCAACAGAACTCAATCAGAGTAAGGATACTATCCTTGAGTTTCTTAAAGCAAAAGGCTTTGCCGTTGAGAATAATCCCAACGCTAAACTCGATTCGGAGCAATACAATGTATTGGTTAAAGAATTTCAAGCTGATAAATCGCTGAAAGAGCAAGCAGAGAAAGAATTAAACCGTCTGAAAAAAGATGCAAATGCACCGGTTGTTGTTGAAGCACCGGTTGTTGTTCCACCTGTAAAAAAAGCACCTGAACCGGAAGAAGTAAAAGTTGTTCAACCCGAAGCTCCGGTAGCAAAGAAAGAAGAAGAAGTAATAAAAGCCAAAGCTGAAAAATTAGGAGTTAAACAAACGGGCACTATTGACCTTGATGCACTGAATCAGAAGACCAAGCCTGGAAAAAAATCAAAGAAGAAAGAGGAAGTAGTAGAAGAACCGAAGGTTGAAGAAGTTGCTCCGGTTGTTGAAGCGGTTGAAGAAACTCCCGTTGTTGAAGAAGTAAAAGAAATTCCGAAAGAAGAAAACCTGCATAAAACAGAATACACAAAACTGAAAGGTGCAACGGTTCTCGGTAAAATGGAATTGCCGGTTGAGAAAGAAAAAGAGAAGAAAAAACAACCTGTCGCTTCTTCAAACGATAATGATCCTAATCGCAAGAAAAAACGCAAACGCATCCGTAAAGATGTAGAGCCAGCAACGGTTGATAAATCAGATAAGAGCCGCCCGCGCGGACCACAGCCTAAAGCTGAACTTACGGATGAAGATATTCAGAAGCAGATTAAAGAAACACTTGCGCGTCTTAGTGGTTCGGGAGGAAAATCAAAATCATCAAAATACCGCAGAGAGAAACGTGATGATGTAAGAAACAAATTTGAGGTTGAGCAGGAGCTGATTGCAGCAGAAGGAAAGGTTATTAAAGTTACCGAGTTTGTTACGGCAAATGAATTGGCAAAACTGATGAATGTTCCTGTCAACAGCATTATCTCAGCATGTATGTCGCTTGGTTTGTTTGTTTCCATCAACCAACGTTTGGATGCAGAGACATTGAACATTGTTGCTGAAGAATTCGGACACAAAGTTGAATTTGTGAGTGCCGAAGTGCAGGAAGCGATTAAAGAAGTAGAAGATCAGCCCGAAGATTTGGAAGCGCGCCCGCCTATTGTTACGGTAATGGGACACGTTGACCATGGTAAAACTTCATTACTTGACTATATCCGTAAAGCAAACGTAATTGCCGGTGAGGCGGGTGGTATTACTCAGCACATCGGGGCTTACAGCGTTACCCTTGATAGCGGAAAAAAATTAACATTCCTTGATACTCCCGGTCACGAAGCATTTACTGCTATGCGTGCCCGTGGTGCGCAGGTTACCGATATTGCAATTATTGTAGTTGCTGCTGACGATAACGTGATGCCGCAAACGCGTGAGGCGATTAATCACGCACAGGCTGCAGGAGTTCCAATGGTTTTTGCAATTAATAAAGTGGATAAAGCGGGAGCTAATCCTGAAAAAATAAAAGAAGAATTAGCCACCATGAATTTGTTGGTAGAAGAGTGGGGAGGAAAATTCCAGAGTGCTGATATTTCTGCTAAACAGGGAAAAAATATTGATGCTCTTTTGGAAAAAGTTTTGTTGGAAGCAGAGATGCTGGATTTGAAAGCAAATCCGAAACGCAAAGCAACAGGAACAATTATAGAGTCTGAGTTGGATAAAGGAAGAGGTTATGTTTCAACCATGTTGGTTGAATCGGGAACGCTCAGAATAGGTGATATTATTTTGGCAGGTTGTTACAGCGGCAGAGTGAAAGCACTTTTTAATGAACGTGGTGGTGCAATTTCAGAAGCCGGTCCTTCTATGCCGGTGCGAATGCTTGGACTAAGCGGTGCGCCTCAGGCAGGTGATCGTTTCAATGTAATGGACGATGAGCGCGAAGCAAAAGATATTGCAACCAAACGTTTGCAATTGCAACGTGAGCAAGGTTACAGAACACACAAGCACATTACACTTGATGAGATTGGAAGACGTATCGCCATCGGTGATTTCAAAGAACTGAACGTTATCATTAAAGGTGACGTAGATGGTTCGGTTGAAGCTCTTTCAGATTCATTGATTAAACTGTCTACTGATAAAATTCAGGTAAATATTATCATGAAAGCGGTAGGTGCGGTAACTGAATCAGACGTGTTGCTGGCTTCTGCATCTAACGCTATTATTATCGGTTTCCAGGTTCGTCCTTCACTGAATGCACGTAAATTGGCCGAACAGGAACAAATTGATATTCGTCTCTATTCAATTATCTATGATGCCATCAATGAATTGAAGGCAGCTATGGAAGGTATGTTGGCTCCTGAATTTGAAGAGAAAATTGTGGGAAATATTGAAGTACGTGATGTTTTCAAAATTTCTAAAGTTGGAACCGTTGCCGGTTGTATGGTGCTGGATGGTGAAGTTTCAAGACAAACCAGTGTGCGTATAATCCGTGATGGTATTGTGGTTTACACAGGAGAACTTGGTTCACTCAAACGTTTTAAAGACGATGTAAAAGAAGTTAAAGCGGGTTATGAGTGCGGTTTGAACATCAAGAATTTCAACGACATCAAGGTAGGCGACATCATTGAAGGATACAAACAGGTTGAAGTAAAACCTAAGTTGTAATTTTTACTAAATAGATATATAAAAAGGGGCGATTTATCGCCCCTTTTTATATATCTATTTTACTTTTTTCTACTGGAATAAAATACTTCCTTCCAGAATACTTCCGCCTCTGAAATAAGATAAATCAGGGTTAACGCACATCACCGGAATTTGCGATTCGTTGTTAATGATTTTTTCGTTTTCAGGACCAATGATAAATTCAATCACCACATCTTCTTCCTTTTCGGTCATAATCATAAGTAAGTCGGCATTTTCCTGTGCGGAATAGCTCAGCAACTCTTTTACATAGTTGCCCTTTTGTCCTGCTTCTTCTGAATGTTTGATATTATTTTTGGCAAGAAAGGATTTTGCGAAACCAACATTCTTTTTCACCTGATTGGCAATAAATTCATCCGATTCATATTTGGCATAAATCTTTACTTCAGCATCAAAAAGTTTTGCCATCAAAATTGCATGAAACACTTTCTGTTTCACTTCTTTTGAGCCGTCCATCGGCATCACAATTTTTTTGTATCCGTTAACAGAAGAATTTTTCTTCTGAACAATAACAACAGGAACAGGAGAAGAAGTAGTAACCTTGATTGCCCACGCACCCAATACTTTCTGGTTCAATCCAACAACACCGTGCGTTCCCATCACTAATAAACGTGCTCCCTGTTTTTTTGCGGTTTCACCAATGGTGGTAAAAATATTGCCTTCGGGTAATTCAAATCCTGCTTTTACTCCGTGTTCTTTAAAAATGGAATCGCATTGCTTTTGCAGCTGCTCTTCAAGTGCAGCAATTGTTTTCCCGTCTTTTTTTAGTTTAGCTTTTGTATCAGGAGTAACGATGTGAACTAACAACAATTCATCTTTCCCTTTCTTTGCAATTGCAATTGCGTGACTTAGCGCACAATCTGCAACATCTGTAAAATCAGTAGGAACTAATATTAAGTTTTGTCTGCTTTTCTCTTCCATTATTTATAAGTGTCAACTATTTTTTGAATTTCGGCAAGATGCCTTTGTTTGGGTTCTTCGCGCAACCGTTTTGAGAAAAAGGTAAAATATTTATGATTGTTCAGGAATTTTATCTGTAAACGATTCCAGTCTTGTTCGCTTGCTATTCCATTATTTTCAGTCATTTCACGAAATAGTGATGCGGCTATAAATTCAAAATCTTCGCGACCTAAGTAATCAAGGTCAGCATCACAAAGTATTTGTTCTAACGTAGTTTTAGGCGTCTGCGGAATTTTTGTAGCCATAATCAGTCCGCACACAATTTCAATCTCTTCGGGATTGTAGCCAAATTCGGGTAATGATTCCCGTGCTATTTCGCACCCCATCTCTTCATGGTTCTTATAGGTTTTCAGGAAACCGCAATCGTGATAAAGTGCACCGGTTTTAAGTAGCGTAAGTTCATCGCCTCTCACATCTTCAATTTCGGCAATCATAATGGCAGCATTCAGCACATCAACAGTATGATGAAACCCGTGGTAATAAAGATTTGTCGCCAACTCCTCATTAAGTTTTTTAACGATAAAATATTTTGCCGCTGCGTAGTTCATATCCTTAATTCTGCCAAACCTACATTTTTTTTGATAAATGTCAAAAACGAAGGTTTAACGACAAAGAATGATTTAGGTTTTGATTTCCTACTTTAGCCCTGAATTATGGGAGTAAATGCTATAACAATAAGACAAGGAAAAAAGGAAGATCTGGCAGCAATCTTATCACTGATAAAGGAACTCGCTGAATACGAAAAAGCTCCTTTGGAAGTAGAAGTTACTCTCGAAGAATTGGAAAAAAGCGGATTTGGTGAAAACCCTGTTTTCAATTTTTTTGTTGCAGAGAATGAAGATGGAATACTTGGAATGGCACTTTATTACACCAAATATTCAACATGGAAAGGGCCTTGTATTTTCCTCGAAGACCTTATTGTTGCCCAAAGCCAGCGCAGAAAGGGAATAGGAGCTCTCCTTTTTGAAAGAATGATTCAACTGGCAAAAGAAATGAAGGTGCCAAGATTGGAATGGCAGGTATTGGAGTGGAATGAACCGGCTATAAATTTTTACAAAAAATATAATGCCAACTTAGATGCAGACTGGCTCAACGGCAAATTGGTTTATTCGCAGTTGCAGGAATTTAAGACTGAACAGAATTTGTAATATTGTAAAATGAAGAAACTCTTATTTTTTGCTTCAGCTACTTTATTGCTGCAGTGTCATTCTCCCGAAACTAAAACCAATAATACTATTTACGTGAAAGATCCTCATTCTTATTCCCAGCCTGAAAAGGCAGTTGTCAAACACCTTGCTCTTGACCTTAAAGTTGATTTTGAAAAACAAGAACTTTTCGGGAAAGCTGTTTATGATATTCAAAACAATAATTCAAACGAAATTATTTTCGACACGAGAAATCTTAATATTCAAAAGATAACGTTGGGTGAAGATGAAAAAGAAGCAAGTTTTTCCTTGAGTAAAAACGACAGCATTTTCGGACAGGCATTAACTATCAGCATTGAAAAAAACACGTCACGAATAAATATATATTATTCAACAACTAAGGGCGCTGAAGCTTTGCAGTGGCTTACTCCGCAGCAAACAGCAGGTAAGACACAGCCTTTTCTTTTTACTCAAGGGCAAGCCATTCTTTCGCGCACCTGGTTTCCTTGTCAGGATAGTCCCGGCATACGTTTTACGTATTCTGCAAAACTCAGAGTTCCTAAAAACCTTCTGGCAGTGATGAGTGCTGAAAATCCGGTTGCTAAAAACGACAGTGGAGTTTACATTTTCTCAATGCCACAGCCGGTTCCTGCTTATCTGGTTGCCTTATCGGTTGGTGATATTGAGTTTAAAAAAATAGGTGAACGCACAGGTGTTTATGCTGAACCTGTTATGCTTGAAAAATCTGTTTATGAGTTTGCTGACATGGAAGATATGCTCATCAGTGCAGAGAAATTGTATGGAAAATATCAGTGGGGACGATACGATGTTATTGTACTTCCTCCCAGCTTTCCTTTTGGGGGGATGGAAAATCCACGATTGACTTTTGCTACACCAACAATAATTGCGGGCGACCGTTCGCTTACTTCTTTAGTTGCACATGAGCTGGCGCATTCATGGTCAGGAAATTTTGTAACTAATGCAACCTGGGATGATATATGGATGAATGAAGGTTTTACTGTTTATTTCGAGCGTAGAATTGTGGAAGCTATATACGGAAAGGAATATGTAGAAATGCAGTGGCAACTGGGTTTGCAAGACTTAGAAGCAACATTGGAAGAGTTTGAGGAGTCGGGCGAAGAATCATCTTTAAAACTTCATCTGAAAGGCAGAAATCCTGATGACGGATTAAGTGATATTCCTTATGAAAAAGGTGCACACTTTGTTTTGTTACTGGAACAAAAAGCAGGAAGAGAAAAGTTAGA